>CBIMFG010000166.1:0-7362 GCA_966243125.1 uncultured Niastella sp. | reverse complement strand
AATGAGGTGTTAACCGGCAGCCGTGGTGAATCGCCCTGGTGGAATGGCAGTGCCCGCCCTTACGCCATGGCCAATCCGAAAGAAGCCATTACCCGCTATATTCCCGGTCAAACCGCCAAGGGGCTTACTACCGACCTGTGCGAGATGACCGATGAAATGAAAGCCACGCACGAAGTAGCCTTTGAACAAAACTATGCCTTATGGTATGAGCGTCGCCGTGATGACCACGAACGCATTCGCCGTATGGATGGTGATGTTTGGACGCCCTTCTACGAACTGCCCTTCGCCCGCAGTGGTAAAGACACTGCCTGGGATGGCCTCAGCAAATACGATCTCACGAAATACAATTACTGGTACTGGAACCGCCTGAAACAATTTGCTGATCTTGCCGATCAGAAAGGGCTGGTGCTGGTACACCAGAATTTCTTCCAGCATAATATTATTGAAGCCGGTGCGCACTATGTTGATTTTCCTTTCCGCCCGGTGAACAACATCAACAATACCGGACTGCCCGAACCGGTACCCTTCGCAGGCGACAAACGCGTTTTTATGGCCGAACAGTTTTATGATGTAACCCATCCTGTTCGCCGTGAATTGTTACGCGCATACATTCGCCAGTGCCTGAACAACTTTGCCGGCAACAATGGCGTGATACAATTAACCGGCGCCGAGTTTACCGGTCCATTACATTTTGTACAGTTTTGGGTAGATGTGGTGAAGGAATGGGAAAAGGAAACCGGCAAAAAAGAATTGATTGGCTTAAGCACCACCAAAGATGTGCAGGACGCTATTTTAGCTGATGCTGACCGTGCTGCAGCGATCGATATCATCGACATTCGCTACTGGCATTATCAGCAGGATGGTTCGGCATATGCACCTCCGGGCGGACAAAGCCTGGCTCCCCGCCAGCAGGCGCGTCAGTTTAAACCTAAAAAGACTTCTTTTGAACAGGTATATCGCGCCGTTAGAGAATACCGCGAAAAGTTTGCCGGTAAAGCAGTGATCTATTCCGGCGACAGTTACGATAACCTGGGTTGGGCCGTATTTATGGCTGGTGGTTCACTGGCAAATATCCCGGCCATAGCAGATGCCGGTTTTGTAGCCGCTGCATCAGGTATGAAGCCCGTTGACGGCGCTTCAAAAGAACAATACACGTTGGCAAATGCAGGTACCGGATACATCGTATACAGCAATGGCAGCGATGTAAACGTTGACCTGACCAATGCACCAGGCAACTGTAAAATAAAATGGTTCGATGCCGCAAAGGGCCAGGTAATAGGAAAGGAAGAGAAGGTAAAAGGCGGAAAAACAGTTACCTTCAAAAGCCCCCAAACCGGCAGCGTGGTGGCATGGATCAGGAAAGGATAAAAGATAACTAAACAGCAGTATAGAAACCGATATGTATAAAGCTATTTTGTTCGCATTAACGATTGCAATGGGAGTGACCTCAATGGCGCGTCCCATAGATCCGTTGCAACCATTAAAAGTATCACCCAATGGCCGCTATTTTATGACGGCCGATGGCAAACCTTTCTTTTGGTTAGGCGATACCGACTGGTTGTTGTTCTCAAAACTGAAACGCGAAGAAGCGATCAAACTGCTGAACGACCGCCAGCAAAAAGGCTTTAATGTAGTACAGGTAATGTTGCTGCACACTTCTAAAGTAGTAAACGCCTATGGCGATACCGCCATCAGAAAAGGCAATGTAAGCAACCCCATTACCACCCCGGGCGATAATCCTGATGATGCGGCTCAATACGATTATTGGGACCATGTTGATTTTGTGGTAAAGGCAGCTGCTGAAAGAGGTATTTATGTGGCTATGGTGCCTGTTTGGGGCAGTGTGGTAAAAGAAGGACATGTAAGCCCGGCGCAGGCAAAACAATACGCTGCGTTTTTGGCCAACCGTTATAAAGCACAAACCAATGTGATCTGGATGAATGGCGGCGATATCAAAGGTACCGACTCCATCGCCGTTTGGAAAACGATTGGCCGTACCCTGCATGAAAAAGATCCTAATCATTTGGTTACTTTCCATCCGCGTGGCCGTACTACATCCTCCATCTGGTTTCACAATGAGGCCTGGTTACAATTCAATTGTTTTCAAAGTGGCCACCGCCGCTACAGCCAGGATACCAGCAAAGGCGATCTTCATTTTGGGGAAGACAACTGGAAGTATGTAAATATGGATTACGTAAAAAAGCCAGTGAAACCCACCTTTGATGCAGAACCTTCTTATGAAGAAATTCCACAAGGTTTACACGATTCACTGGAAAAAAGATGGTCAGCAGCAGATGTAAGAAGATATGCCTACTGGTCGGTATTTGCCGGCGCCTGTGGATATACCTATGGCAACAATGCGGTAATGCAAATGCATCGTCCGGGCGATAAAGATCATAATTACGGCGTATTCAATACCTGGTACGAGGCCATGAATGCGCCCGGTTCAGCCCAAATGCAATACATAAAGGATTTGATGTTGTCGAGATCCTATTTTGATCGCGTACCCGATCAGTCATTGATAGCCGGTGAAGTGGGCGTGAAGTACAATCGCATTTTGGCTACCCGTGGCAATAACTATGCACTGTTTTATACTTACAACGGCCGCAACTTTTCTGTAAAGCTGGATAAACTGACTGGAAAAAGCATCAAAGCATCCTGGTTCAACCCAAGAGATGGCAAGTATACAGAGATTGGTTCTTTTGAAAATAAAGGGGTTAAAGAGTTTGATGCACCGGGTGATGTTAAAGAGGGTAATGATTGGGTACTGGTTCTTGAGTTCTAAGTTCTTAGTTCTGAGTTCTGAGTTCTGTGTATTTAACATAGAACTGAGAACATAGAACATAAAACGATTAACGTGATGCGAGTTTTAAAATACATAGCAATCTTTTTATTCCTGGCTTCCTGTTCTGCACAGAAGAAGCAGGTATACATGTTTACTTCATTTAACGAGCCGGCAAGTGACGGGTTACGTTTGTTGTACAGCTATGATGGCTATAAATGGACAGATGCAGGCCGCACTTTTGTGAAGCCTGAAGTAGGTAGCAAAGTGATGCGCGATCCTTCAATTGCAAAAGGCGCCGATGGGGAGTACCGCCTGGTATGGACAAGCGGCTGGAAAAATGACAAAGGATTTGGGTATGCGCATTCAAAAGACCTGATCCATTGGTCAACACCGGAGTTTATATCTGTAATGGAAAATGACTCGAACGTGGTGAATGTATGGGCGCCTGAGATCTTCTTTGATGATGAGAACAACCAGTTCATTATTGTTTGGGCTTCTACCATTCCATTCCGTTTCCCTAAGGGCGAAGAAGCAGAAGATAACAACCACCGCCTGTATTACACCGTAACCAAAGATTTCAAAACCTTTTCCCCCTCCAAATTATACCTCGATCCCAAGTTTAGCGTGATCGATGCTGAGATCGTAAAAAGAGCATCAAAGGATTATGTGTTGGTGTTGAAAGACAATACCCGGCCCATGCGCAATATAAAAGTGGCATTTGGTAACAATCCCTTAGGCCCCTGGAACAATATTTCCGCACCCTTTACAGAACACTTAACCGAAGGCCCATCCGTAGCCCATGTAGGAAAAAACTGGTTGATCTATTTCGATTCTTATGGCGACAAAAAATACAAAGCCGTTAAAACAACGGATTTTATCCATTTTGATTCAGCGGCGGTGTCGGTTCCCGAAGGACATAAGCATGGGACTATTTTTATGACAAGCAGAGGGGAGTTGAAAAAGTTGTTGAGTACGAAATGAGAATGTTGAATATTGAATGTTCAATGTTGAAGTTAATTAAGAATGAAAAATTAGAAATGAAGAATAAAAAAGTGAGTAGTGAGTTGTGAGTGCGCTCAAAAATATTTGTAAACCCTGAGTAATAGCGAGCTAACTCACCACTGACCACTGACCACTCACAAAAAAAGATATTTAGAATGAATAAGCTACTAGTAATAGGATCATTGTTAATAGGAAGTATGCAACAGGCATCCGCTCAGGATACCGTACGTTACATTGGTACTACTTTATCAAACGTAGACTACCACCACGGTCAGCTATCGCCGGCAGTAGGGGTGCACAACATTCAGGTAATGCGGGCCAACCGTGACATCAAAGATTCTACTACCGGTTTTGGCTGGACGTATAACCATCAACCCCTGATGACGTACTGGAACAACACCTGGTACCTGGAATACCTGAGCAATCCGGTAGGTGAGCACGTACCTCCTGGTCAATCGTTGTTGATGACCTCTAAAGATGGTATTCATTGGACGGCACCGAAGATCTCGTTCCCCATTTATAAAGTACCCGATGGTACCACCAAGGAAGATTATAAAGATTCTGTAGCCCATAACCTTTCCGCAGTAATGCACCAGCGCATGGGTTTTTATATTTCTACCAAAAACCGGTTACTGATGCTTGGGTTTTATGGCATTGTACTGGGGCCACATGATGACCCCAATGATGGCAATGGCATTGGCCGCGTGGTGCGCGAAATAAATAAGGATGGCAGCTTTGGACCCATCTATTTTATCCGTTACAACCATGCGTTCAATGAAAAGAACACCAGCTATCCCTTCTATGAAAAAAGCAAGGACAAAGGATTTGTAGAAGCCTGTAAAGAATTGCTGAGCAACAAGCTGATGGTACAACAGTGGGGCGAAGAAGCGGATCGCAAGGATACATTGCTTACCCTGCACAACGACAATTATAAAGCATTCAACTATTACACCCTGCCCGATGGAAGAACAGTTGGGTTGTGGAAACTGGCCTTAACATCAATCAGCGCCGATAAAGGAAAAAGCTGGTTGTACAATCCCGTACGTGCGCCGCACTTTGTGAACAGCAATGCCAAGATCTGGGGACAACGCACCAGTGATGGGAAAAATGTAACTGTATACAATCCATCAGAGTTCCGGTGGACGCTGGCGCTGTCGGTAAGTGACGATGGGATCAATTATAAAAACCTGTTACTGGTAAATGGCGAGATCACTTCCCTGCGTTATGGCGGCGCTTACAAAAGCTACGGCCCGCAATATACACGTGGGTTGGAAGCAGGCGCTACCTCACCCGATGGCAATTGCTGGGTTACCTACAGCATGAACAAAGAAGACATTTGGGTGTCGAGCATTCCCGTACCAGTTAGGGATAAAGTTGATACAGATGTAAACGACGACTTTACCACCTTACCCGCCGCCAGCGCATTAAAAGATTGGAATATTTACAGTCCTTTATGGGCGCCTGTAGCAATTGAAAAAGCTGCAGATGGCGCACAGGTCTTGGCCATGAAGGATAAAGATCCTTTTGATTACGGAAAAGCCGAACACGTATTGCCCGCTGCCAAAAGAATGAGCGCAACGTTTACGGTGATACCGCAACAAAACGATCACGGTAATTTACACATCGAGTTCCAGGATGCCAAAGGCAGCGCAGGCATCAGAATGGTCTTTGATTCAACAGGTACAGTGTATGTAAAGGCAGGTTATAGAAACAGAAGCATTATGAAGTACGAGGCAGGCAAACAGTATGAAGTTACCGTTTCACTAAACACCAATGCCCGTTTTTATACCGTAACCGTGAATGGAAAAGAGAGTGGCAACCAGATCTTTTTTGCCCCTCTTGAAAATGTACAACGCCTGGTTTTCAGAACCGGCGAAGTACGTCGTTTTCCCGATGCCGATACCCCAACAGATCAGATGTATGATCTGCAGAACCCTGGCGCACAAGGCCAACCAGCAGCGTATTTGATCAAGTCAGTAAAAACGAAAAAAATACAGTAGTGAGTGGTGAGTGGTGAGTAGTGAGTTGGCTCGCGAATGTTCAGTATGCACAAAAATAGTAAACTCACTCACTACTGACTACTCACTACTGACTCACCGCTTGAAAATAAAATAGCATGGTTAAAAAATTAGGCATACTACTATTGTCCCTTGCCGGGTGCGTAAGCGGCGCTGTTGCTCAAAAGAGTAAACAAAGCAGCGCTGTTTTGAAAGCTGATAACTTTCGTCACTATGTAGACTATTTCCATAAAATGGAAGACGAGAATATTGTGCAGGCCATTCCCAACGCACAGGCGTGGGACTGGATGAAAGCCAATATTCCGTTGTTTGAATGTCCGCAACACAACTTTGAAGAAATGTGGTATTACCGCTGGTGGACGTTGCGCAAACACATCAAACAAACGCCGGTGGGACTTGCGATCACCGAATTTCTGGTGCCCCGCAATTATGCTGATAAATATAACCTCATCAGCAGTGCCCTGGGCCATCATATTTATGAAGGCCGCTGGTTGCACGACAACAAGTACCTGAATGAAGATTTTAATATCTGGTACCGCGGCAACGAGGGCAAGCCCATGAACAAATTACACACTTTCAGCAGCTGGAATATTTATGCCCTGTACAACCGGTACCTGGTAAATGGCGACAGCAGCTGGCTGTTGAATTTGTTGCCTGATTTTGAAACAGACTTTGCCCGTTGGGAACAGGAAAAACGAATGCCCAACGGCCTCTTCTGGCAAACAGATGTAAAGGATGGCATGGAAGAAACCATCAGCGGCGGCAGAAAAGAAAAGAATTACCGGCCTACCATCAACAGCTATATGTATGGCAACGCCATCGCATTGGCCCGCATGGAAAACATGGCTGGGAATAAAACCAAAGCAGACCTGTATACAGCTAAAGCAGACACCCTTAAAAAACTTATCCAGGAATTGCTCTGGAGTAAGGTTGATACTTTTTTTGTAACCCGCAAACAGGCCGACACCCTGGCCGATGTGCGGGAAGCCATAGGTTTTATTCCCTGGTATTTCGATATGCCCGATGCTGGTTATGAAGCGGCCTGGAAAAAGGCAACAGAAGATAATGCCTTCTGCGCGCCCTTTGGCTTAACTACGGCCGAAAGAAGTGATCCGCGGTTTCGCAAACGTGGCTGTTGCACCTGTGAGTGGGATGGCGCCGTATGGCCCTACGCCACTTCACAAACCATGACCGCCATGGCCAACCTAATGAATAATTATCAGCAGTCGGTTGTAAACGATTCGGTGTATTTTCGCCTGATGGAGAAGTACGTGGAGTCGCAATACCGCCGCGGCCGCCCATACATAGGGGAGTACCTCGATGAAACACACGGGTATTGGTTAAAAGACGACCAGGAACGCAGCCGGTATTACAACCACAGCACCTTTAACGACCTGGTGATTACCGGGTTAATGGGTTTGCGGCCACGTAATGATAATAAGGTAGAAGTAAATCCGCTGATCCCCGAAAACAAATGGGACTGGTTTTGCCTGGATAACGTAGCGTACCATGGCAAACTGGTGACCATTATCTGGGATAAGGACGGATCAAAATATA
>CBIMFG010000165.1:0-7362 GCA_966243125.1 uncultured Niastella sp. | reverse complement strand
AGCTGTTAAATGAAGCGGCTGCCAATTCAGGTCAGGCGCCTGTGTATACACAACAGCAAATTGATCTGTACAGGAACGCTACCGACCGCGAGAAATATCCCAATCACAACTGGTTAGATGATATGTTCAGCACTGCAGTAGTACAGAATCATTACCTCAACCTCAGCGGTGGCAAAGAGGGTACAACCTACAGCCTTGGCCTGGGCTATACCAACCAGCCGGGCACCATGCTGGGTTTTGATTATAAAAAATATACCGTTAGTTTAGGCATAAACAGCCGCGTTAATAAAAGAGTAACGCTGGGCGCCAATATGCAGTTCCGCTATGGCGACCGCACGTATCCTTTCAACAACAGTACCGATCTGTATATTGCTACGTTGTCGCAGTCGCCTTTATACCCGGCCCGTACATCAAACGGGTTGTGGATCTACAAAGCCTATTCAACCGAAATGGGTAATAAAAATCCGGTGCTGACTGCTACCATGGCGCAAACGAAAAACCCGGATTACTATGGTCAGGGCAACCTGTCGCTTGATGTGGATATTACCAAAGACCTGAAATGGGAGAACCGGGCGGGTGTTTTCTTTGACTACAATAAGTCAAGAACCTTTGTACCTACGGTTCCTGTATATTATTTTAATGATCTGTCGAGCGCGGGTAATTATAACCCTGGCAGTACCTTAGGCTATTCACAGGGCAGCAATGATGAAATTCATACAACGTTGTACAGCCAGTTGAATTACCAGAAACATGTAGGAGAACATAACATCAGTGTACTGGCGGGTGCGCAGGAAGAAGTAGACAATTACTCTTATGTAAATGCAGCCCGCACAGGCTATCCTACCAATTACCTCACTGAATTAAACGCCGGTTCTGCCAACGGGCAAACCAACAGCGGTTCATCTTCTACCTGGGCTATACAGTCGTTTTATGGCAATGCCAACTACGATTATGCAGATAAATACCTGTTTGGCGCCAGCGTGCGGTATGATGGTACTTCCCGTTTGCCCAAAAACAACCGCTGGGGTTTGTTCTATTCCTTCTCGGGCGGCTGGCGCATTTCAAAGGAAGCATTCCTGAGTGATGTAAGCTGGTTGAACGATTTGAAGATCCGCGGTTCCTGGGGTATATTGGGTAATCAGAACATTGGTAATTATCCTTATCAGCCCATTCTTAGTCAAAACAACTATGCATTTGCCGGTAATGTAAACACTGGTTTTGTTCCCAATACGCTGGTTGATCCTGCTCTTACCTGGGAAACCACCAGAAGCCTTGACCTGGGTTTTGATATGGCAGTATTGAACAACCGCCTGAACTTTTCGGCCGACTGGTTCAATAAATATACCTATGACATCTTACGGGGTTCGCAGGTGCCGCAATGGCTTGGTTTAAATGCACCAACCATTAACGACGGCGCTGTAAGCAATAAAGGCATTGAATTGCAGGTGAAATACCAGGACAGGATCAACAAAGACATCTCTTATTATGCGGTGGCCAATTTTTCGCAATACCGCAATAAGCTGGTATCGTTTGGTAAAGATGTGATTACCGGTCCAGATAACCAGCTGATCATGCGCAATGGCGAACCCATCAATTCCTTCTACCTGTATCAGATGGATGGAATCTTCCAAAGCCAGGATGAGATCAATAAATCGCCCGATCAAAGTTCACTGGGTGGCGCGCCTACACCCGGCGATATCAAATACAAAGACGTTACCGGTGACAACATCGTAAATGCTGATGACCGTAAAGTGTTTGCCGGCCAGTATCCGAACTTTCAATATTCATTTACATTCGGGGGAAGTTATAAACGTTTTGATCTGAGTGTGCAGTTATATGGCTCCCAGGGAAACAAAGTGTATTTGTACAAGTGGGGAACCGATCCTTTTGCCCAGGGCGCACCGCCAACAACCGATTGGCTCGACCGGTGGACGCCAACTAATCCAAGTACCACCATGCCCAAATTGTACCTCGGTTTTTACGGGTATCCAAAGATCACGAACTATCAGTCAACTTTCCATTTGTACAATGCGAGTTTTATGCGCATAAAGAATGTGCAGGTAGCTTATCATTTACCGGTAAATTTTATAAACGGCATCAAGTCATTGCGGTTGTATGCTACTGTTGATAACCTGGCCGTGTTCACGCCTTTAAAGCAGGGCGCCGATCCTGAAAGGCTTAATTTAAGCTATAAGCCAGATGCCTGGTATGGTTTCGCCAATTATCCGCAAAACAGAACCTTTACGTTTGGCGCTGCTGTAGAATTTTAAACCTGCAAAAAAGAAAAACATGAACCGCAATAAATATTATTTATATACTATAGTGTTACTGATCATTACCGGTACTTATTCCTGTAAGAAATTAGACCTTACACCGCCCGATCAGTTATCTACAACCGTATTCTGGACTTCACCCGGCGATGCAGAGCTGGCATTGACTGGATTATACAACACTTTTTACAGCAATGCCGGCAATGGGGTAGACCAGTTTGGGCCCATGTGGTGGGAAAATTTCAGCGATAACTCCTATAGCCAACATAGCCTGGCCGGTGCGCAGGAAGCATTGATTTCAGGATTAACGCCTACCAGCACTGGTTTTCCCAGTAACACTTATTATAATTGCTACCGGGCTATTGCTGCGGTGAATACGTTTCTTGCCAATGTAAACAAAGTGCTGTCGGGCGATCAATTAAAACAGTACCGGGGTGAAGCCTATTTCATCAGGGGTTTTAATTATTACTACCTCGCTATGACCTATGGCAATGTGCCACTGGTGCTGGATAATCCTTTTACCATTGACTATAAAAGCACAAAAGCAAAAAGCCCCCGCGCCGATATTCTGAAACAGGTGGAGGTGGATTGGGATTCTGCCATTGCTTATTTGCCTGATGTGAAATACACCACCGGCCATGCCGTAAAAGCAGCGGCGCAGGGATATATGACGCGTTTGTTCTTATTTCAAAAGCGGTGGGCTGAAGCAGCAGCCATGGCAAAAAAGATCATAGATGGTAAACTGTTTTCTTTGAACCCCGATTACGCAGGCAATTTTTACAAACCAGCGCAAACGTCGAGCCCTGAAGTAATGTTTTCTATTCAATACAAAGCGCCGGCGGTGCCACATCCTTATTCGTTGAACGTGCTGCTGATTGGTCCCGGCTGGAAGGATGTGCAGGGCACGCAGAGCATGATAGATGAATATGAACCGAATGACCCAAGAAAAACAATGACCTTCTTTTTCCCCGGCGATGGGGCAGCACAGGGCTGGCCTTATCCCGGTACGGTAGGAACGCCGGGTGTAGCGGAGTGGGTTGATGGATTTTATCCCACAAAAAAGTTTATTGATCCGGCGGTTAAAAATCCCGTTCCCGGTTTGCTCGATGACCAGGACGAGGTGTTGCTGCGCTATGCCGATGTAAAACTGATGTATGCCGAAGCACAGAACGAAGCGGCTGGTGCAGATGCAAGTGTATACCAGCAGGTAAATGAAGTAAGAGCAAGGCCCGGGGTGAATATGCCTCCATTGCCTGCGGCTTTGTCGCAGGACGCCATGCGTCAGCGCATCAGACATGAAAGAAGGGTAGAGCTGGCGTTGGAAGGACAACGGTATTTTGACTTAAGAAGATGGGGTATTGCCAAACAAACCCTGAATGGCTTTATTCAGAACCCGAAACATACAGATTTGAAGACCCTCTATAAAGACAACTACGAGTTTTGGCCAATACCACAACCGGAGATTGACCTCAATAAACCAGCGCTTATACAGAACGATGGATACTAATAAAAAAGGCCCCTGAATGATCGGGGGCCTTTTCTGCCTTTTCAGCAAACTAAAAACGCCTTTTCAGCAAACCCCGCCGGTTACATTCCGTATAATTTTGTCAAAAATATTATATGGAAAATTTTAAAGAAACCGTATTGGTAACCGGCGGCTCTGGTTTTATCGCCAGCTATTGTATCATCGCCTTACTTAATAAAGGATATAAGGTAAAGGCAAGCCTGCGCTCGCTTAGCCGGGCAGCCGATGTAAAACAAATGCTGTCTGTTGGCGGCATCAACAATTTCGACAACCTGTCTTTTGTACAGGCCGATCTGTCGCAGGAAAAAGCATGGCTGGAAGCTGCAAAAGGTTGTTCGTATGTTATTCATCCCGCTTCGCCTACACCCAATCCCGCAGCTAAACACGAAGATGAATATATTATCCCAGCCGTAAACGGGGTACTGTTTGTAATGCGTGCTGCCAAAGCAGCTGGTGTAAAGCGCGTAGTGCTTACTTCGGCCTTTGGTGCAGTGGGTATGGGCACCCATAAAAATGGGCCTTATACCGAAGAAGACTGGAGCGATCTTACACAGAACCTGCCGCCTTACCAGAAGTCTAAAACGCTGTCGGAAAAAGCAGCCTGGGATTTTATTGCCAACGAAGGCAAAGGGCTTGAACTGGCTGTAGTGAATCCTGTGGGCGTGCTCGGACCTGTATTGGGAGCTGATTACTCGCATTCTATTCAAACCATCCACCAAATGATGAACGGTACCTTGAAAGGCGTGCCCAAGATGCGCTTTGTTTATGTGGATGTACGCGATGTGGCCGACCTGCACCTGAAAGCGATGGTAAGCCCCGCCGCCAACGGACAACGTTTTCTGGCTACCGCAGGCAACGCCACTTCTACCCTGGAGATTGCGAAGTTTTTACGTGCCGGTTTAGGTACAAAAGCGACAAAAGTGCCAACGAAAGAATTGCCGAACTGGCTCGTTCGCGCCGTTGCCCTGTTCAATCCAAAAGTAAGGCTGGTGGTACCGCATTTGGGCATGGTAAAAGAGGCAAGCCATGAAAAAGCAACCCGGTTACTGGGCTGGAAGCCCCGGAGTATTAAAGAAGCTGCCCTGGCTACCGGCCAAAGCCTGATTGATCTGGGATTAGTGTAATTTTGCTTACTGAATAATAGTCATACTTATGCAGTCAGGAGGAACAACAAAAGGCCGGATCTTCGTTTCCTGCAAACGCGAGAAACATTACAGCCGCGAAGTGGTGCTGAACCAACATGCATTGGTGTACGTGATTGCCGGCACCCTTGATATTGCATACGCAGATCAGAGCTGCCGTTTTGTTGCAGGCGCTGCTGTGCTCATTCCCCGCAACGAAGTGGGGCGTATGGTTAAGATGCCTGTGAATGGGGAACCGTTTCGTTCAGTATCCCTTTTGTTTTCGATGGACCTGCTACATAAATTTTATACATCGCGGCCGCTTAACCAGGCAGCGGGTAAATGGGCGGGGCATATGGAAGTGAACCGCCATCCCCTGATTGAAAACTTTTTCCAATCACTCGTTCCTTATTTCGATGTACAGGATGAACTGCCTGCTGATCTCGCAGAGATCAAGATCAACGAATGTCTTACTTTGCTCGATAGTTTCGATCCGCGCGTAAAACGTATTCTGGGTGCGCTGAACGAACCGGGCAAAGTAGACCTGGTTGAATACATGGAACGCAACTTTATGTTTAACCTGCCGTTGGAAAAATTCAGTTATTTAACCGGGCGAAGCCTCACTACTTTTAAAAAAGACTTCAAAAATATTTTCAACACCACACCCGGACGGTGGTTGATAAAAAAACGACTGGAGCGGGCGCACTACCAGATCGTTGTTCAAAAACAAAAACCCATCGACGTATACCTCGACGCCGGTTTTGAAAATCTGGCCCATTTCTCCTTCGCGTTTAAAAAGCAGTTTGGGTATAATGTATCGCAGATCCCGTTAAGCTAAGCCCAACTCGATCGCGGAGGTTGAGAAGACGCCTTATCCAAATGCTCACAGGCCCGCCCAAAAGTAACGCCCATTAGAAATACATCATGTACCGTTGCCTCGCTAAAATCCACCAACGCACGCGTTACTTCATCGTGCATAAACCCGGCTATCACAAAGTCTGTTTTATATACTTCATTAAATGTTTCAATCGTCTTTCTCAGCAAATCTTCATAATTGGTGATGATCTGCAGTCTTTTCTTATTTGACTCCATTTATTAAAATTAGTTTTATGTTCTTATACTTCTTATTGAATTGTTGAATTACCCCATCGCAGGATTCACAATATTTGGCCTCTGAAATAATTTTCAATTCCCCTTCAACATTTGGCCCAAATGCCTCCAAATCTTTTGCCAATTGACTGAGGCCTTTATATTCACTACATACATTCCTTAAAAACGGTATGGCTTCTGTTTGTCCCGGCAGCGGCTTTCCTGCAACTTTAATTGCCGTAAAATATTCCTGTGGTTCACCGGGCATAAAATCCCCGCTCATCCATTTCCGTTCACTAACGCTTTTTCCATTTATTTTCCCTTTCAAATAAGCAATATTTCCTTCTGTCTCAGCACCTCTGTAAGCTTGTAATCTTGCCTTGGCAACCTTCCTTTCAATATCCGTAGCCTGAAATGCATTTTGAAGATTATAATCCGCTTTCGATGGGTTCCTTTTTTCTATTACATGAATATTGTGGATTATTGAACCTTCTTCGGCTTCAACAATTACATCAAAGTTATCGAAATAACTTATCGCCCCATTTTTAATCTCTTCCTCTGTTTTTATAATATCTTCCACTGCAAAGCGGGAAATAGCATTGTTGCTGGAACTCAATACACCAATTGCCTCCGGAGAATACCAATAAGACCCTATCTTATAATAGTCTACACCCTTGATTGATTTTTTCGCAATGGTCATTGCTTCTTCCCCAAGCTGCTTTAACGTAACCTCATCTATAGATACTATTGTATACTTAGTACCTTTCTCATAACCCCTTACTACCAGCAAATCATTTTCAACAGAACCTACCAGCACTTCAGTGGCCCGTCCATTCTTGCTTCCAATTTTAACCCAAAGATTTTTATTGTTGTAGGGTATTAAATATTCTGCGCAGTCCGGACTTAGCTTTCTCTCAAACAATGCTTTCGCATTCATGACTTCCTCAGACAATCCTTTTTCGGCCATCAACCTAAATTCAAGCGCTATGCGCAGGTCTTTTAATTGTTTGGTACCTGCCTTAATAAACGCACGTGATACAGAAGCAGCTTCCGAGATCAATGGTCCGGCAATTTCACCCAGTCCGTAAAAAGCCAGGTAAGTGGCCACTTCGCCCGCCTCACCTTTGTATGCATAGTATAACACGGCAGCCGTAATTGGTATAAACGCATAACGTGGAGGAGTAATCAGCGTGGCTATGAAAAATGCGTTATCGATCAATACATCCTTGCAGGGTTTACCCAGGGTAAAATGACAAGGGAATTCAATTGGTTCTGAATTTTTAATATCAAGATCGCCAGCCTTATAAGATCCATCCCAGGAAGTCAAAATCCAGCCCGCATAATTAACCCCGTAATG
>CBIMFG010000164.1:0-7370 GCA_966243125.1 uncultured Niastella sp. | reverse complement strand
GATACGACGTTTGTGCGTGATCTCACTCAGCGGGTTGGTTTGATCGAGGAACTGCGACAACTGAGAAGTACCGAAGAATGAGTTGATCACTGACGACAACGTTCTGGCGTTGATCAGGTCAACCGGTGTGAACACCTCATTGTCGCGTACGTTCATTCTTTCGCGGATGGTACGGGCCATACGGGCCAAACCAACACCGAACTGAGCATATAACTGCTCACCTACTGTACGTACACGACGGTTGCTCAGGTGATCGATGTCATCGATTTCCGCTTTACCATTGGTTAAACGAACCAGGTATTTGATGATCTCGATGATATCTTCTTTTGTTAAGGTCTTTTGATCGAGCGGCTGATTCAACATCAGTTTGCGGTTGATCTTGTAGCGACCTACTTCTCCTAAATCGTAACGCTTGTCGCTAAAGAACAATTTATCAATGATACCGCGGGCTGTTTCATCATCCGGCGCATCGGCTCCGCGTAACTGGCGGTAGATGTGCTGAACGGCCTCCAGCTCACTGTTTGAAGTATCCTTATTAAGGGTGTTATAGATGATAGCGTAATCACCACCTACATCTTCTTTTTGCACGAATACGCTCTTCACATCCATATCAGCAATCATATCAACTGCTTCTTCATCCAGCACGGTATCGCGCTCGAGTACTACCTCGTTTCTTTCAATAGACACTACCTCACCGGTATCCTCGTCTACGAAATCTTCAACCCATGTTCTTAATACACGGGCAGCCAGGCGTTTGCCCAGGTATTTCTGCAGTGATTTTTTATCGCCTTTTACTTCGTCGGCCATACCGAACAGTTCCAGGATGTCTTTATCAGTTTCGTAACCGATTGAACGCAACAACGTAGTAACCGGGAATTTCTTCTTACGGTCAATGTACGCATACATTACGTTGTTGATATCGGTAGCGAACTCCATCCACGCACCTTTGAAAGGAATTACGCGGGCAGAATAGATCTTGGTACCGTTGGGGTGAATTGACTGACCGAAGAATACACCAGGTGAACGGTGTAATTGAGAAACCACCACGCGCTCAGCTCCGTTTATAACGAAGGTACCACGGGGGGTCATGTAAGGAATGTTACCCAAAAACACGTCCTGCACGATGGTTTGGAAGTCAACGTGCTCCTCGTCATTACAACTCAGCCTCAGTTTCGCTTTAAGGGGAACAGCATATGTTAGGCCGCGCTCCATACACTCTTCAATGGTGTAACGGGGCGGGTCGATGAAATAATCCAAAAACTCCAGCACGAATATGTTCCGTGTGTCGGTAATGGGAAAGTTTTCCTTAAACACCTTAAACAACCCCTCAATGTTACGCTTATCGGGCGTGGTCTCTAATTGGAAAAACTCTTTGAACGATTGAATTTGTACTTCCAGTAAGTCAGGAGCATCAGAAAGGTTTTTAATTTTTCCGAAGTTGACCCTTGTTGACAGTTTTGTTGAAGACATATTGCTTAAAACCGGTTTTTTTAATTGTTCGTACGACAAAACATCTATAGACAAAAAAAATTTTCCTTGAGAATTTTACGCCTTTTTTGTTCTGGTTAAACTTAAAGGCTAAATTCCCAAAGAAATAAAAATGAGGCAGTTATGTTAAATTGGCCTTGTAGCAACGTACCTCTGCTAATTAGCTTTTGTGAAAAATGGAGGGCAAAGGTAAGAAATATACCTAAACAGACAAGAATTTATTCACATTATCCCGCCGCCAATTCCTGTAATTTATTTTATGACTGTAACGCGTTGAATAATAAGACGTATTGTTATTTCTCATGTTTTCAATTTACGTACTTCTTCTGATTTGACCAAAATAGCCTGCATTCGGGCCTAAAAAACAAAGCCGCGAAGGTTAAATGACCTCCGCGGCTATAAAACGCTTATATCTTATTCAATTAATTATTAATCTACACCTGGGTACCCATCATTTTGAGGTCTCAGCTTAGGATTGTTTTGCATTTCAAGCGTGGGAAGCGGGAATAACAGGTGTTTGGTTTGCAGCGTAGCCCCGCTTTCAGATAACTTATGTCCTTCAAAGGGCTCAAAGCTGTTGGTGCTTTCTTTGTAGGCCAATTTCCGCCGCACCATATCGAACCAGGTTATTCCTTCATAACACAGCTCATGCCAGCGCTCTTTTAAAACGGCATCCCGGAAAGAAGTCTGGTTATAGCTGGCCAGTGTACCGGTTACTAATCCTGCCCGGTCACGGATCTGTTTCAGGGCATTTACTGCATCCTGGTTTAAACCAGCAGTGGTTTCGTTCTGCGCTTCGGCATAAGTCAATAATACCTGGGCGTACCGGATGTTCATCCAGTTAAGGCCGCTGTTCGCGGATCCCTTAAACCCGATAAAGCCGTTGGCCAACGAATCGAAATGTTTATAGATGTAGGGGGCACCCAACTGCTTTAAAATAGTGTCATTGCCATTATTCCAATAAGAAGTGTAAAAGAAGCCCTGACGGTCAACAGTCCGCTTGTCACCCGGTTCAAATGAATTAAAGAATTGCGTGGTAGGGGTAGTAGAACCTACTTCCGTACCATAAGCGGAGATTTCTTTAAAGTTGGGTAACAATAAAGCCTGGTTACCATTGGAGGCAACCCCAACCAGGAATTGAATTTCAAAGATGTGCTCGGTCTTGTTTTCCTCTCTTTCATCGTGCAGTCTGTTATAGTTATCGAACAGCTTAAACTGGTTACTGGTAATAACCTCATTCGCTTTATCAGCGGCCAGTTTATAATATTCGGTTCCCTTATTCATCGGATAACCGGCCATAGTTAAATATACTTCAGCCAACAACGACTTTACAGCACCTAGTGAAGCACGCCCGCCACCATCGGTCCAGTACAGGCCCGAAGCTTCTGCACCCTTCAGATCAGTTATTATCTGCGCGTAAACCGAATCTTTTGTGGTACGGCCTGCGTAGGTCATAGGATCCTGTACTTTTAAAATAGAAGTAGTAAGCAAAGGTACATCCCCATACAAGCGCACAAGGTAAAAATAGGACCATGCCCGTAAGAACTGCGCTTCGCCCAATACCTTCTTCTTTGGCGCGTCGTCCATTTTTATGCCTGGCACCTTGTCCAGCACCAGGTTGGCTTGGGCTATTACCTGGTACAAGCTGGTCCACCAGTTCAACACAAATACATTATCTCCATTGTAGCTAAGACCAAGCAGGTTGTTCAGGTCGGTATTTTGTCCTGTTTCGGTTTTTGCCGTGCCGGTAGGCATTTCAAGCATGGAGAAATTATTGGCAAAAATGCCGGCGCCACCAGCAAAGAACCGGGTTCTGTCGTACGCCGCGGCGATAGCAGCATCAGCGTGTTCAGGTAAAGTATAATAAATATCAGGCGTCAGGTTCGTTGGGTCGTTATCCTCATTCACCAGCCACTTTTTACAACCGGTGGCTGACACGGCAAAGGCGCATATCAGTAATATATAGAGCGAATTTATTTTGAAGCGTTTCATATGAGCTTGTTTAATGTTAATTATTACAATCCAACATTTATTCCCAGTTGGTATGTAGTTGGCTTGGGATAATCAAAGAAGGTTTGGCCCTGTGCAAAGGCGTTACTGTAAGTAGTAACTTCCGGATCGTTACCCGAGAACTTTGTTTTCAGGAAGAAATTCTGCACAGAGGCGGTAACCCGCAACTTGCTTAATTTCCAGCGCTCAAACACTTTGGCGGGTACATTGTAGGCCAATAACAAGTTCTTTCCACGCAGGAAGGAACCATCTTCAATCCAACGGGTATCCACATTGGTAACATAGCCAGCGCGGGTATCACGAATGGTAGCGATCATGGTATTGTGGTCATTTTTCCCAGGTTGATAATAATTCAGCACCGAACTGAAGCTGTTGGCAATACCGGTTCTATCTTCACCGGAGTGATGCGTTTGGTTCAGGATGTCGTTACCGTACATAAAGGAAAGCTCAAGCAACAAATCGAAATTCTTATAGCTGAACTCGTTGCTGAAAGAACCCCAGCCCTTGGGATTACCGTTACCAATGATCACACGGTCGAGGTCATTTATCTGATAATCGGGTGTAACATCTTTATATTTTAAATCGCCTGGCAAAATAGGTTTACCACCACGGTAGCTGGCATACTTCGCTGCCTCTGCCCGTTCAGCTTCTGTCCATACACCTTCCCGTATCAGCCCCCAGAATGAACCAACAGATTCGCCCACCTTAATAATACCGGTGTTTGATAAAAAGTTGGGGTTACCAGAGAAGATGGGTGCAGGCGTAGCCAGCGAAAGCACTTTATTTCTGTTGAAAGAAATATTGAAAGTGGTATTCCAGGAGAAATCCTGCGTTTTGATATTCACCGTTTTCAAACCAAACTCAAGCCCTTTGTTCTCCATGCTGCCCACGTTCCGGAAATAAGAAGAATAACCGGTTGATCTGGGGATCGGCGCATCCAGCAACATGTCGCTTGTTTTGCGATAGTAAGCATCAAATTCCAGGTTGATCCGGTTCTCTAACAGCCCCAATTCAACACCAATATCTGTTTGGGCTGTTTTCTCCCATTTCAGATCAGGGTTACCCAACCTGCCTGTACCAACACCAGAGAACCGGGCGTTGTTGAAAATACCGGCATAAGAACCCAGTAAGGCATCTGACGAATAAGGCGCAATTTCTGAGTTACCCGTTAAACCAGTGCTTGCACGCAGTTTAAGATGAGAGATAACTTTGTTGTTTTTAAGAAAATCTTCGTTGCTGGCATTCCAGGCCACACCGGCTGAAGGGAAGAATGCGTACTTATGGTTGTCACCGAATTTTGAACTACCATCAATACGGCCGGTAACAGTAAGCATATATTTTTGCTTGTACCCATAATTCACGCGTCCAAAGTAAGAGTTAAAAGCAAAGTTGCTTCTGCCTGAACTGGATGCGTTCTGTGTACTACCCTGCCCCAGGTTATTATACTGGAAAAAGTCGGTTGAAAACCCCTGGGCACTGGCGTTATTGGAAACATAGTTTGTTCCCTGCCAGGAAAGCCCAACCAGGCCAGTCACCGCATGATCTTCATTAAATGTTTTATTATAATTCAGGAAGGTTTCAGAAGACCAGTATATTTCCCGGTTGTCAAAAATACTGGCCACACCACCTTGATCCATGGAGATGTTGGAAAGTCCACGGCCGCTGTACTGGTTTTCCTGTCTTTGTATAACACTCACCCCTACCTGGGTCTTGATATCGAAGCCATTACCTAGTAAAAGGTTTATATAAGAGTGGCCCAGCATGTTCTGCACATTTACAATGTATTTTCTGTCGGTCATAATGTGCACGGGGTTACTGCCACCTTCTGCGCCTGGGTACAAATAGTTATCGCCCCAGGTACCATCAGCGAATTTAACCGGCAAAAAGGGGAACGATTCTGTGATCATACGTACCGAGTTCAAACCACCGGTACCCTGGTCAACCAAATTTTCTTCCTGGTTATTATAGCTTACGCTACCACCAATCCTCAACCATTCTTTCGGTTTCAGGTCCAGTACAAACCGGGCTGCATACCGTTTCAGATAAGAATTAAGCAGTAAGCCATTATCATCGCGATAGTTCAGGAACAGACCGTACAGGTTGTTATCGCTTCCGCCGGTAACCCCTATCTGATGGTTCTGTGACAATTTATGTTGTAATGATTCTTTCAGCCAGTCTGTATTATAAAAAGGCTTGCCATTGGCATCAAACAGGTTTGGCAGGCTCTTTCTTTTTACCCTTGGGTCTACTGCTGTAGAATAGTTACCAGCCGCCCATCCATCCGGATCATACGTTTTTATATTATCATAAGCCAGATCTTCGAGATCGAGGTATTGCTGCGCATTTAACATATGCACTCTTTTAGGGCCAATAGTGGGAACACTGTAATTACCATCATAAGTAATCCTGGCCGGGCCATTGGTACCACGTTTAGTGGTAATCAACACCACCCCGTTTGCGCCGCGGGCACCGTAAATGGCTGTACCCGATGCATCTTTTAGCACTTCTACCGAAGCAATATCATTCGGGTTAATGTAGTCGATAGAGTTACTGTTCAGCGTTTGGTTGCCAATTGGTATGTATACCCCATCTACTACATACAGCGGGTTGTTCGATGAGTTGATGGAACTGAAACCGCGGATGCGGATCATGGTTTGACCACCGGGGCGGCCCGAGTTGGTAGTTACCTGTACACCTGCAATGCGACCCGATAATGCTTCGTTCACCGAAGCAGCCGGCCGTTCCTGCAATTGAGAGGCTTTTACCGAACCTACCGACCCCGTAAGGTCCTTTTTTCGGGCGGTACCATAACCAATCACCACCACTTCGCTCATAGAGCCTTTACTTAATACCAATTGTACATTCAGCGTTTCTTCTGCTCCTACCTTTACCTGGTAACCTTCGTAACCCGTGTGGGTAAACGTAAGTGTGGCGCCCGGCGCAACGCTGATACTGAAACTGCCATTCATATCGGTGTTTGCACCGGTATTCTGACCTTTCACCTGTACCGATACCCCGGGCAATGGTGCACCATCCTTTGCATCGGTTACTTTACCGCTGATAGTGCGGTTTTGCGAAAATGTTAAGTTTGAAATTAATAGTGCGAGGAAACTTAGCAGACATAGCCGTCCGATAAAATAAAACTGCTTTTTCATACGCATGCTTTGGTTATTAAATGATTACTAGATCGTTATAGCTTTTTAGCAAAAGGTTTCACTTCAAGACATAGCTTACCCGTAAAAAACACAAAAGGTTTTAAGTGAATTGTATCAATGCTCAGGCACTTCAGGAAATCGTAGTGTACCAATTCCTGTTTATCATACCAAAGGGATCAAAAGGGGGATATACTTTCAGGTACCAACATGTACCTCTCTTAGGGGCAGATTATATATGTAAGGCAGAACTAACAACTGGATTCTTCTTTATCATTCAAACCAAAACAGGAATGACAAAAAGCTTTTTTCAAACTTAGGTGACTCATATAGCAAATCGTTTTTCTAAAATAAAATTAATGATTCTAAAACGTTTTTGCAAAATATTTATCATGTTACCCTGCAATTTTTTTGCAGGCAGTAACCCGCATCCTGATATAATAGATTGCAATGCTTTACCTAAGCTCACTGTGGCTTACATATTACAATAACTGTTGTGGAGGATCTTAAAGAAAAGGTTTGAGTCAGGATATTAAAGACGCAAAACGTTGCAGGCACGTGCCTGCTGTATTTAGCAGATAGCGCTATCTTATTTTACTTTTTGTACAAACTCTGTTGTGCCTCGTACTACCAGCCCCGGCGAGATCTCGATCTTGGTTTCACCGGGAATGCCATTTCCCTTTCCCAGCTGTTCCATGAGCAACTCAAGGGCGGTTTTTG
>CBIMFG010000163.1:0-7372 GCA_966243125.1 uncultured Niastella sp. | reverse complement strand
GGTGCAGGTTGATGAATACAAAAAATCAGATGCCATATTTAATAATGAGTATGTATATTTTTCATCTTATTCAACCACCTGGCTGGCCCACGCAAAAAAATATGTAGAAATGGTTACTGAGCGTTTTCGTCTTGGTACTCATTCATCTGTAATGGAAATAGCCTCGAATGATGGCTATTTATTGCAATATTTTCTCGAAAAGCAAATTCCGGTATTGGGTATTGAGCCTACCAGCAACACTGCTGAAGTAGCGATTAAAAAGGGTATTCCAACTATTACTGAATTTTTTGGAACCGAACTGGCAAGTCAGCTGGTTAAAGAAGGTAAACAGGCTGATCTTTTCCTGGGTAATAACGTATTGGCACACGTTCCGGATATTGTAGATCTGGTAAAAGGGATGAAAATCGTATTAAAGCCAAAGGGCGTGATCACAATGGAATTCCCTCATTTGTTGCAGTTGGTTAGTCACAATCAGTTCGACACCATCTATCACGAACATTTTTCTTATCTGTCATTATACACCATACAAAAAATATTTGCCGCACAGGGGCTAACTATTTTTGATGTAGAGGAACTGCCAACCCATGGAGGTTCATTGCGTATTTTTGCCAAACATGAAGAAAATTCACGCCAACCCGTTTCTGACCAGGTAGAAAAAATTCTTCAGAAAGAATTGAATGAAGGCATCAACAGCCTAGGGTATTATAAAAATTTTCAGCAACGCGCATTACAGGTGAAATTGGATCTGCTTAATTTCTTAGTTGAGCAAAAAAGGAATGGCAAACGTGTTGCTGCATACGGTGCTGCTGCAAAAGGCAATACCTTGTTGAATTATTGCGGTGTGAAGTCTGATCTAATTGATTTTGTTGTAGATGCCAACCCTAATAAACAGAACAAATTTTTACCGGCCAGCCACATTCCGGTGGTAAGCGAAGCTTATTTAAAGCAACAACAACCTGATTTTGTATTAATACTTCCCTGGAATATCAAAGAAGAGATTGTAAAGCAGTTAGATTATATACGTGCATGGGAAGGAAAATTCGTAACCTGTATTCCGGCCTTAACTATAATTTAAATGGCAAATTATTTTCACTCTTCAGTAGTTATTGGGCCCTGGGTCGATATCGAAGTATCGAGCAGGGGTTCACATACCTATATTGATGAAAATAGCAGGATCGATAATTTTGTGAAGATTAAACATGTTGGAGGGAGTGGTGATATTAGGATAGGGAAACATGTTTATTTAAATTCGGGAACGGTATTATACTCGGGCAATGGTATTACTATAGGTAATGATGTTTTAATAGGCCCTAACTGCTCCATAGTTCCAACTAATCATAATTTTTCTGAAACAGATAAGCCGATACGTTTACAAGGTTTCATGCCATCAAGAGGTGGGGTAGTTATAAATGACAATGTATGGATAGGCGCAGGCGTTACCATTCTTGATGGAAGTGTTATAGGAGAAGGATGTATTATTGGCGCTAATTCACTTGTAAGAGGAGTTTTAGAGCCATATACAATTTATGCTGGTAACCCCGTTCAAAGAATAAAGAAGCGATAATGAAATTTACTATTTTAGGAAGCTCTGGGTTTGTTGGATCCCACATAGTAAAAGAATTAAAACAAAGCCAGGCAGAATATTATGCGCCCGCCCGCGATGAAAATCTTCTTGACAAAGACCTGGGAAATGTAATTTATTGTATAGGACTTACTGCTGATTTTAGAAAACGGCCATACGATACCGTTGAGGCGCATGTTTGTAAACTTAGGGAAGTATTAAAAGAATGTAATTTCAATTCCCTTACATACCTTTCATCTACGAGGCTTTATATTCATAATAATGATCTTGAAGTGGTAGATGAACAAACACCGATCCCTGTTAATGTTACAGACCCATTCGATCTTTTTAATGTATCAAAGCTAACTGGCGAGCTATTAACATTGAATTGCGGAAGAGAGAATGTTCGGGTTGCCAGACTTTCCAATGTGTATGGTTTTGATTTTAGTTCTGAAAACTTTATTACATCTATTATCAAGGATGCTGTAGCTGAGAATAAAGTAACGCTTCGAACAACTCCAGACTCGTCAAAAGATTACATTAGCATACATGATGTAGTTCAGTTGCTAATTAAAATATCACTGCATGGTAAAAAATCTATTTACAATGTAGCCAGCGGTAATAATACGAGCAATCTTGATGTGTTAAATGTGTTGAAACAGGAAACCGGATGTGTGATTGACTTTAGTCCTTCTGCAGAAAAAATAACTTTCCCAAGCATTAATATAGATAAAATAAAATCTGAGTTTGGTTTTCATTCACCCCACAGGCTTACTGATGATTTAAAAGAAATCATATTGCGATATAAACTAAGCGTAACTAAGAATTAATTTTATGCAGTTAAGCATATCCAAAGCGGAATTACAATTATATGTATGTAACCAGCTCAATAATTTTTTCCCGGATAATAATCCTGTAAAGCCTGGTGATTTGGAAGCGGTGATAGATATAACACTCGACCGGGTTAATTTTTGCTTTAAAAATGTCGCTTACGAACGGTATAATAAGGGTGGTGAAACTATATTGAATCACCTGTATGCTGATCAATATCTTGTATTTCTTTGGTTTTTGTCAAACACTTTTTGGAGAGAAAAGGGCCATTCAGCCATTGGATCCAAATTATATTATTTAAACAAAACCCTGCATGCATTTGATTGCATGTATGATACCGCACTTCCTGATATTTTTTTGATATTTCATGGTGCAGGAACAATGTTGGGGAAAGCGGCATATAGTGATTATTTTGTTGCACTGCAAGGATGTACTATTGGTTCACACAAGGGGAAGTATCCGGTTATGGGAAAGGGCGTAAGTCTTACAGCACATAGTAGTATTATAGGCGATTGTGAAATAGGGAATAGGGTATCCGTTTCAATGTATACTTCTATTTTTGAAAAGAATATTCCTAATGATACAACGGCATTTACAGATGCAAGTTCGGGGGCGGTATGCTTCAAGCCTACAAAAAGGCCTTATGCTCAACAATTTTTTAATACAGATTTGAATTTGCTTTAATTTTTTTAGCTGTAACGAGTATGAATACTCCCTTAGTAAGTGTTTGTGTTCCCACATATAACAGGCCAAAAACGCTCGAGAGATCTATAAAATGTTTGATAAATCAAACTTATAAGAATCTTGAAATTATAATTTCCGATAACTGCTCACCTAATGAGGAAGTAGAGAAGGTAATTCAAAAATATATAGCAGACCCCCGCATTAACTATATACGGCAACCGGTTAATAAAGGTGCAATATATAATTTCAATTGTGTTATAGAAAAGGCGAAAGGCGAGTATGTTATGCGATTGGCAGACGATGATTGGCTGGATGAAAATTATATTGAAACCTGCCTGAACTTTCTTTTGCACAATCCGGATTATGCTTCGGCATATGGGAGAGCAAAAATTTATTCTGTTGATGAAAAGTTTGTACGCCTTGATGTGGATATAGATATGATTGAGGATATGCCACAAGCAAGAATTTTGAAATTCTATTCTAAAATTCAAAGCAATGGTACATTTTATGGGTTGGTAAAAAGGGAATACGTTAATGAATTAATTATAAAGAATGAATTGGCCATTGATTGGCTGATTGTAGCAAGAATAATATTTCTTGGTAAATACAAGATGGTTGATGGTACACATTGCTACATATCAGAAGGTGGAGCGTCACAGTCAACTGATCATCTTACGGCAAGCTTTAATATGCCCCCCTTCACAAGAGCATTTCCTTTTTTGAAAGTTGGATTAAATATTATTGCAGATATTATGCGGGGCTCCAAAGTATATAAAACCATGAATATCCTTAACAGGGGTAAGCTGGGGGTAAAAGGGGCCTTGATAATTTACAAGCGCTTCAATTTGAAATCTGAATTAAGAACTGGTGTAAAAAAATACATCAAATTAAAGCGTCAAAAAAAGCAACAACCGGGTAATGGAACTGTGAATAATTATGTTACGAACTATGAACCAAAAAATTAAAAGGCTGCTTAATAAGTTTGGACTGCATACGCAATCTGAACTAAGGAATCTTGAAAGCGAGTTATCTGCCTGGAGATCAGGCTTTGTTCCGCCAGGGCATTATTATAGTCCATTAAATGATCTTACATCTTTAAAAAAGAATGAAGCATCGGTCTTTTCGGTTGATGCACCAATTAAAGATATTGATTTAAGAAAGCAGCAGCAGTTTGAATTATTGCAACAGCTGCTGCCTTATTATAAAAAGTCTTCTTTCCCCGAAGAAAGATCAACAGATTACCGGTATTATTTCAATAACATATTTTATAGTTACTCCGACGGTATATTTTTATTTTGTCTGTTGAATCACTGGAAGCCCAAACGCATTATTGAGATCGGGTCGGGCTTTTCTTCTGCGCTAATGCTTGATACCAATCAGCACTGTTTCAATAATAGCATGCAGTTGACATTTATAGAACCTTTTCCTGAAGAACGGCTCAACAACCTGATACGTCCTGAAGATTCCGCTTATACCATCAAAGATTTTATACAACAGGTAGATCTGTCATTGTTTACAAAGCTGGAAGCTGGTGATGTTTTGTTTGTAGATTCATCACATGTCTCCAAATTTAACAGCGATCTTAATCATATCATTTTTCAGATTTTACCAACATTAAAAGCCGGTGTTTACATCCATTTTCACGACATATTTTATCCATTTGAATATCCCAAAGAATGGATTTTAAGTGGACGGGCATGGAATGAAGCTTATATACTCAGGGCTTTTTTGATGAATAATACTGATTACGAAATTGTTTTATTCCCATCTATGCTGGAGCAATTTCATGAAGAATGGATGCAACAGAACATGCCGTTAACTCTGAAGCTACATGAAAAATGGCCGGGGGAAGAAAATTTTTCTTACTACCTGCCAAATAAAGGGCAGAGTCTTTGGATTAAAAAAGTAAGGTAATTAACCAACTTCACACCGTGATTGCATGAAGGTTTTATTATTGAATAGTTCAATACAGCATTTCGGCAGGTATAGTGGCTACGACAGGATGTTTGATTTTTTAAAAAAGGACATCGAGTTAATTTATAATGATAAGCAACCAGGGTGGTTTAAACGGAAATTGATAAACCGCAAGTTGTTTCCTACCTATGACCAGAGCAAATACGGACCTTACCATTTTTACAATAAATATGTTGAAGAATATCTGGCATTTAATAAAGCCCTTCGAACAAATCCAGATGTTATTCATTTTTCTTTTGCTGAAGATTCACTGGGATATTTTTCTGATGTCAGGTCGAAACTGCCAGGTACAATTAAACTCGTAGGCAGTATACATCAACCACCGTCTTGGTGGAAAATGACCAATAAAAGCATTCAAACGTTAAAATGCCTGGATGCTTTGATCGTTTTATCGCGGGAGGCAAAAAATTATTTTGATTCTTATTTACCAAATAAGGTACATTTTTTGCCACATGGAGTGAATACAGCGTTTTTTGTTCCGGTTGACAGGAAAGAAGGTAGTTCCACGTTTAATTGCCTGTTTGTAGGCAACTGGCTTCGGGACTTTGCCTTTTTCGTTGAAACGGTGCACCGGTTAAATGCGACTTATCCGAATATAGTATTTAATGTCGTATATCCTCATCAACCCGAGCCAACCCATCCACTTTTTCAATTGATTCGCTATGATAATGTCAACTGGCATCGCAATATCAGTGATGAACAGCTGCTGCATTTATATCAACAGGCAGATGTATTGTTTTTGCCTTTACTAAACAGTACTGGTAACAATGCTCTGCTGGAGGCCGCATCCTGTTGCCTGCCGGTTATTACAACCCAATGCGGCGGTGTAAACGATTATTTCCCCGATGATCTGATCTACGCCGCTAAAAAGAATGATGTGCAGGAAGCAATGGATATATTTGGGTATTTACTTCAGCCTGAAAACAAAGGGCACATTGCTGCAAAAAGTGAACAACTGGGCAAATTGGTAAGAGAGAAGTTAGATTTCAAAGTAGTGGCGGATAAGTTGCACTCTTTGTATACATCATTATAAACCAGATTTTGTTTTTATAAAGTTGGTAATTTGAAAATAGCTTACGTAAGTTTTGAATATCCACCGGATACTGCTTTGGGAGGCATTGCTACCTACGTTAAGCAGGTAGCGGGCATGATGCAAAGCAGGGGCCATTATGTGGAAGTGTTCTGTGCATCTCCCAACCGTACGGTTACCGAAGTTATTGAAGGAGTAACCGTTCAACGGATAAACTGTACTGAAAGAAATGTATTTCCTGAAGCGATCGTTCCGCTGTTTAGTGAGAGGCATGCAGCCATTAATTTTGATGTGATTGAATCGCCCGAATATTCAGGCGATGGGTATTTTATAAAAAAGAAATTTCCTACGTTGCCATTGGTGGTAAAACTGCATACCCCTTCTTTTTTTATACATGAAATGTCCAACTTTTATGTACCTGCCTTATCGAAGGTTCGGTATATGATGGGCGGGTTGATGAGAGGAAAAATGAATAAACCTTTCTGGAAATGGGTGAAAAAAGAAGAAGATCCCGAATACCTGATCACGAAGCTGGCCGATCAAATACATACACCCTCGGTTTCACTGGGGGATATTGTTTCGGAAAAGTGGAATATTCAAAGGCAAAAGATCTCGAACGTTCCATATCCTTTCCTTCCTAACCCAAAGTTCCTCGCTATTCCTTCTGTTAACAGAGGATGTGTTTTTGGTTTTATTGGCAGGCTGGAAGTGAGGAAAGGGATGATTGTATTGACAGAGGCCGCAAAAAAGGTGCTGAAAGAAGTACCTCATTCGCGGTTTTTGATAGTTGGCAAATCACTTCCATCGCATTTACCTGGCGTCAGCATGAAGGATTATGTGATGCAAGAATTGAAACAGTTTGCTACCCGGGTTGAATTTAAGGAAGCCACACCTGATGAAATTCCAGGAATATTATCTACAATTGACGTTTGTGTGTATCCCAGTATCTGGGAAAACTTTCCTAATGTTTGCCTGGAAGCTATGAGCGCTGCAAGAGCAATTGTAGGAAGTGTGAAAGGTGGAATGAAAGATATGCTGGAAAAGCCTGAAGCGGGATTATTGATTGATCCATTAAAACCAGGTGAAATATCCGATGCGGTCATCAGATTATTGAACAATAAAGAGCTGGCAGTTCAGCTGGGTGAAGCAGCCCGTAATAAAATATTATCTGCGTATAATTCTGAAAACATTGGTTCGCTAATGGAAAATAAATACAAGGAAATAGCTATTAAATGATGAAAGGTGTTTCTGTAATAATATGTTGTTATAATAGTTCTAAACGGCTGAAAGAA
>CBIMFG010000162.1:0-7375 GCA_966243125.1 uncultured Niastella sp. | reverse complement strand
AAAGAGGGTGGTGTTGAGTTGGGCGACATGAATGTGAAGCTGCTGGAGAAAATAGAGGAGCTTACGCTGTATGTTATTGAGCTTAAAAAGGAGAATGAGCAAACGAAGAAGGAATTGAAAGACTTAAAAGAGAAACTTTAAAAGCCGCTAAATATTTTTTTGATGAAAAACATACTACAATTATCTATTGGTTTATTCCTTATTGGTAATGGAGCGCTTGCGCAACAATGGACTGGAAACAATAACCCTACTGATGTTATATACCGGAACGGTAAAGTTGGAATAGGAACTTCGCCAACAGAATATGATTTACAGGTTTTGGGCTTTACTGAAATGGGGGATCACCATGATCCATCGAGATATGGTTTGTTACAGGTTGCCAGACCAGGCACTACCACTGATGGTAGATTTCATTTAGCTTTTGTTCGAGGTGGTAACCATGTTACAGGAATGGGATATACACCGAATAGTAATCTTTTTGGTATATGGGTGGGAAGTCATGATGGAAACAGACCTACTCCAACATTATCTCTGTCTGAAGCGAATGAGCCGGCAAATACAATTGGCAGCGAATCGGAATTTGCGAAAATTGCAGGTACCACCAGTACCAATGCAGCCCAATTCAGATTTCTATTAAAACGACACAATTTAAGTTCTGGTGGCTGGACTAACATGTCGGCAAGGTTACAATATACTACTGATAATGTTAACCAGGGTTACGTTGAATTCAATCCCAAAGATGGTTTTTCGGGGGTAGCATTTGGATCGGAAAATGGAGAGATCATGCGATTGACAACCGATGGCAAAGTTGGTATCGGTACTGCCAACCCTGGATCCTTCAAATTGGCCGTCGAAGGCAAAATAGCTGCCCGGGGTGTAAAGGTTACCCTGGGAGGTTTTGCCGATTATGTTTTTGAACCTACTTACAAATTAAGACCACTGGCTCATCTGGAACAATACATTAATCAAAACAAACACCTGCCCGGAATTCCTACAGCAGAAGAAGTAAAGAAAGAAGGCGGTATTGAATTAGGTGAAATGAATGTGAAACTGCTGGAGAAAGTAGAGGAATTATCACTCTACATTATTGAAATGAATAAAAAGCTCGAAGAACAGCAAAAGGAAATTGAACGAATGAAAAAACGAATACCCACTATCAAAAAGTAAACTTTTGAAAATAATTGCCCGTGTAGGGCAAACGTAGTAGTTAAAATGGCGCACATTTTACGTTTAGGCCCGGGAACAATTCCAAAAAGTAAAAATTTGAAAAGCTCCGCCCTAACCGGCGGTTTTTTTCTTTTAACCCATGCAGCGAACCGTAATCTTTGCGAAATGTGCAATATATCAGGTTAAAAACCTTTAATTTTGAACATGCCTGACCAAACGGGCAGACTAATTAATGGCCCTAATTGACATCTCTTTACCCCGGTCGGTTGCCCGAGCGTTGCGATTACCTGCCAAAAGTCCCAGACGGCAGCAGATCAGGGTGCTAAAGAAATTGCTGAAAAAAGCCCGGTTTACCGAATTCGGTCAAAAATACCGGTTCGATGAGATCCTGTTGAGCAAACACGCCGGCAAAAAATTCCAGCAACTGGTCCCTACCTATGATTACAACAAGATTTATGCTGAATGGTGGCATAAAACACTCGAGGGTAAAAGGGACATTTGCTGGCCTGGAAAGATCAAATATTTTGCCCTCAGCTCCGGAACCTCCGAGGCTGCCAGTAAATATATACCCATCACCAATGATCTGATGCGCGGTAACCGCATCGTTATGATCAAACAACTACTTTCCTTACGCACCTATCATGATATTCCGGTAAAAAGTATTGGCAAAGGCTGGTTAATGCTGGGCGGTAGTACCGACCTGCAAAAAGGACCCGGTTATTACGCCGGCGACCTAAGCGGCATTACTGCTAAAAAAGTGCCCTTCTGGTTTAGCCCCTTTTATAAACCTGGAAAAAAGATAGCCCGCACCAAAGACTGGAACAGTAAAATTGAGGCTATTGTTGAAGAAGCCCCCAACTGGGATATTGGCTTCGTGGTGGGTGTTCCGGCCTGGATACAGATGTGCATGGAAAAGATCATTGAGCGTTACCAGCTCAATTCCATTCACGATATGTGGCCAAATCTGGCCTTTTTCGTTCATGGCGGCGTTTCGTTTGAACCCTATAAAAAAGGATTTAATAAACTGGTGGCCCGTCCGCTTACGTTTATTGAAACCTACCTGGCATCCGAAGGCTTTATTGCCTACCAGGACCGCCAGGATTCACCGGGCATGAAACTGGCCCTGAACGATCACATCTTTTTTGAATTTGTGCCTTTTAACGGGGATAACTTCGATGCCGATGGCAACCTGGTTGAAAACCCCGAGGTATTAATGATACACCAGGTAGAAGAAGGCAAGGACTATGCAATCCTGCTAAGCACTACAGCCGGCGCGTGGCGCTATTTAATAGGCGACACAGTTAGGTTTGTTGATAAAGAGCGTTGTGAAATAATCATTACAGGCCGTACCAAACACTTCCTTAGTTTGGTTGGTGAACACCTGAGTGTTGATAATATGAATAAAGCCATTAAGCTGGCCAGTGAGGAAATGAATGTAAACATTCCCGAATATACAGTGGCCGGTATTCCGCATGGCTTATTCTTTGCGCACCAATGGTGGATTGCCTGCGACGATGTGGTTGATACCGAGTTGCTGCGTCAGAAAATAGACAATTGCCTGAAGGACATCAACGACGATTACGCAGTGGAAAGAAATAGTGCGTTAAAGGATGTTTACCTGAATGTATTACCCGTTTCAAAATTTATGGAGTTTATGCACCTGAAAGGAAAGATAGGTGGCCAACATAAATTTCCACGTGTTATGAAAGGTAAGATGTTTGAGGACTGGCAGAAGTTTATTGAAACCGGCGGCCTTTAACAACCCATATTTCGTTACGCTCGGAATCCCCGATATGTTTTCCTACCTTGCGTACACGTATATTAAAATTGGAATATTTATAAGGACGTAAGCATGTGGCAAGCCATTATAAGTGGGTTAACGCTGGGATGTATTCTTGCTCTCTCTGTAGGGCCCGTTATATTTACTATTATAAAGCAAAGTATTAACAACGGTCATACCGGTGGGTTAAGCTTTGTTGCGGGGGTATGGTTAAGCGATATTGTGCTGGTTGTAATAAGCAATGTTTTCTCGGCCCTGGTAGCCACTTTGCTGGAAGAATATGCAAGCCTGATCGGGTATTTGGGAAGCGCCTTTCTGTTTGGGGTGGGCATTTATTATTTGTTCTTCAAAAAAGTAACCCTTCGTACCGATGCCGATGGCAATGCCATCAAGTTTCGCAAGCGGGATATTTTTAAGATCATGTCGAGCGGTTTTTTTTTGAATACCCTCAATCCCAGTGTATTTTTCTTTTGGTTGGGAACCGCTTCTGCTTTTTCAAAATATAACCTCAGTCAACGCCTCCTCATTTTCGCCGTTTGCCTGGCTTTAAATATCGCTGCTGATATCTTAAAAGTAATGCTTGCTGGTAAACTGCGCAATAAACTCACCCTGCATAACATTTCCATAATAAACAAAGTATCGGGTGTTATACTGGGCTGCTTTGGTATAGCCCTTTTTATCACGTCCTACTACAAGATCATGAACCATTAGCCTTTAACAAATCATTAGTGAAATAACAAACGGGCCCTGTGTAACTTGTTACCGAATGAAGCAAACCCTACTTTTCATATTACTGGTATCAATAGCAGAAGCCTCGTTATCCCAAACCTCTGATTTTATCGTTTTAAGAAAGCGTAACAACCGCACTTTAAAAACTTATTACCCCGGCGCGTTTATTTCGGCTATTACCTATAATGGTTTTGCCATAAATGGTTTTGTTAAAGACATCAGGAACGACTCAGTGATCATTCTGCAACAGACACGCCAATTGGTAGGAACTGAATTTGGTACCACGGTTGATACAGTGTCTTACACCATGGGTGTGGACTATCACGAGATAAAAACTTTTCATTATACCAGTCAATATACCTGGGGGCGAAAAAGAGGGTTTGTAGAAGTGACGATTCCCCGGTTAATGAAATTGGGCGGTATTGGTTTTATTGTGCTGGAGTTGTTTAATACTGCTTATAGAAAAGAGTCTATTACTGCTGATAATAAAATGCTGTCGCTGGGTATTGCCGCCGGTGTTGCCGCTACAGGATTCGCTATTTCCTATTTTCAAAACAAGGCCGATAAGGCCGGGGGCAAGTATAAGGTAGTATATGTGAAAAATTCAAAATAGGAAAATATAGTCACTACATACAACGTTAAGGGATCAGCAATCAAAATTGTATCTTGCAAGCCAAAGCAGTTCCCTACTCATGTCAACTAAAGTGAAAGAAAAAGCCCGTAAAATTTGGCGTATTATAAAATGGACTTTCCTCTTTCTATTTATATTCCAGTTATTCTATATTCTCCTCTTAAAGTGGGTTGACCCGCCATTTACCCTTACTCAGCTGGGTAGTTTGTTTAGTGGTTATGGTCTTAAGCGCGATTATGTTCCCATGAAGGATATGAGCTCCTATGCCCGCCTGTCGTTTATTGCGGCCGAAGACCAGCTTTTCCCCGATCACAATGGGTTCGATTGGAAGAGCATTAACAAGGCCATGGAATATAACAAGAAAAAGCCCAACCGCATAAAAGGCGCTTCCACCATCAGCCAGCAGGTTGCTAAAAACGTTTTCCTGTGGCAGGGCCGCAGCTGGCTTCGTAAGGGCATGGAAGTATATTTCACTTTTATGATTGAATTGTTATGGGGTAAGGCCCGCATAATGGAAATGTACCTTAATGTGTCTGAAATGGGGCCTGGTATTTTTGGGGTGGAAGCCGCTGCGCAGAATTATTTTAAGAAACCCGCCAAACGGCTTACCCGGGCCGAAGCTGCCATGATTGCCTCCTGCATGCCCAACCCCAAAAAGTTTACTGTTAAACCCATGTCGCGCTATGTGGCTAACCGTTACCCCTGGGTAATGCGTCAAATGGCGTTTCTGCAAAACGATCCTGATATTCAAAAGCTGCTGCAGTAATTATTGAATAGTCAAATCAAACTCAGTACTGTTGATGCTTGGAAAGCCCGGTATAACTGTGCCTAGGCATAAGCGGGCGGTATATGCGCCTTTGGAAATAGCAGAAGGAATGGCAACGGTGCCTGTAAGTTTATTACCCGTTAACTGTTTTACGGTAAAACCGGTATTAATAAAATCATGCACATCGCCATTAACGTATAACACCAGCCAGATAGGTGTTGCACTATAGGCCGGTTGCTGAAACAGGGCCCGGTAATTTTCAGGCACAGTAACGTTTGTATTTATATGAATAGAACCTTGTTGCATGCAGGTACACCTGATTGTTGAAAACAACACCCGCGAAAAAGAATAATATCCATTCTGTATACCATCGTGTGGAAAACGCCACCCATTCTTTTCAAAACGCCGTTGATAACCTTCATTGTTTCCAGGAACATCCACATAAACCGGTTTACCGATCAGTGAATCTTCAATGAGCCACATATTAAAATTATTGCGGCGATAGTCGGGCGAATTCAGGGAGAACGCCGGCGTACCTGTATAGAACCAGTATTTAGAAGCCCGTTGATAGGTGTTTACAAACACCACCGGTACATTGCCTGCCTGCCGTTGTATGTCGCTTGTCCATTCCCGGTTTCCATGGAATTCGTTTTGTTTTATTGGCAGTATAGCGGGAAACCACGACATGAAGTATAACCGGCCAGCTATTACCAATAACAGGGTAATGGGAAGACTTCTATAAACCCATTTCTGTAATTGATAATGTTGTATCAGGTACCGATGGCTTAACACCATTAACGGAATAAATGCAGCAACCGTCCAGTTGGCTTCTACCCTTCCTTTATACGTACTTATTAAGAATGCGATGTATATTCCAATTAATGAATATTTCATGGCCCGCTCAATTTGCAAAACAGGCTTGTACATAAATGCGGCCCATAACAACAACCAGCCTATTACAGGTCCGGCAAAAGCTATTTGACCCACTATATATTCGGTAGTGAAAGAGAATTTATAACTGGAGGCATTTCTTTCAAACAGGTGAAATTGCAGGGAGGGAAAATTATGTTTGTACTGCCAGTAAAGATGCGGTGCAAACAACAACAGGCAAACAACCCCGGCTATATAGATATATCTGTTGGTGAGTAATTTCAGGTTCGATAATAACACCAATCCTATTATCAGCACGCCATGGTACTTGCTGTATAACAAACAGGCCATACCAATGCCTATTAGCACCGAGTTGGTAAGATTGGTTTTTTGTAGAAAACGCTGGTACAGCCAAAAGTACAATACTGAAAAAAATAACAGGGGTGTATCCGGCGCCGCCAGTATGCCCCCAATTTGTGCAACTGCTATAGACATTACCACAGCATAGAACAATTGGTCGTCTTTTTTATAGGTTAGTTGCTGAATTAAATAAATGGTAGCGGTATTCAGGAGCAGGATAAAAAAGCGTACACCCAACTCATTATGAAAAATAGCATAACCTGCTTTTATCAACGCAGCAATCATTGGGGGGTGATCGAAGTAACCCCAATCCATAAAGCGGGAGTATAGCCAGTAATAGGCCTCGTCATCGAATAGTTCTGTGTTAGCAGCCTGAACAATATTTATTATGATCCACCCTACATAAAACAACAGTCGATGATGTTTTTGCAGCACGTTACGCATACTTGCTACAACAGAACAATTATAAAAAGAGTTCTATTATGCAAATAAATCGTTAACGGCTTTGATGGCCTTTTGCAACCGTTCATCATAATTCCCTGAGATCTCTACCCAGGGTACAGACTGGTTCAGCATAATGTTTTTGTAGAGGTTGTACAGCTCTTCGCGTGGACCTGCTTCAGGATATTCACGTAATACATCATAAGCCCAGGGAAGATCTATATTGCATAAAAGGCATAAATCATATTTCCTTTTTGTAATTTGATCAAGCGTCCATTGATGGCACTTACCAAACACATATTCACCCCATACCTGCATTACATACTGATCTGTGTCAATAAAAAGTAACGGTGCCTCCTTCGCTTTTTCGATATAGCTTTCTTCTAACGCTACCTGACCCTGTGCAATAGTGAGCAGATCATCATAGGTATAATTCATACCATGTACTGTAAGATATTCACGGGCATACTCGGGCACCCAGTTGGTTTTATAATAACTGGCCAGCTGTTCGCACAAAGTGCTTTTACCTGTTGATTCGGGGCCTATAACAACTACATTTTTCATGCTTGTGTATTAGCTTGCAAATTGCGGGCGCGTTTCATCCATTCCAATAAGCCAAAAACGGCCATTA
>CBIMFG010000161.1:0-7386 GCA_966243125.1 uncultured Niastella sp. | reverse complement strand
TCTCATCAAAAAAGCCTTTGATCAGCCCTACGACACTTCCTTTACCGACGAAGCCAGCGTAGTTGAAAAACTGGGCATACCCATTCAGTTGATAGAAGGCGAAGCAGCTAACATCAAGATTACACGTCCTTTAGATATACTCTTGGCGGAGAAGATACTTGAAGGTTTAAAGTTTAAGGTTTAAGGTTTTCCTCGCGAAATTTGCAATTAATAACTGAGCTTGCACCGCCCTCAAAACTCAGAACTTGGAACTTGGAACTCGGAACTTGGAACTTGAAACTCGGAACTTGGAACTTGGAACTTGGAACCCGGAACTACTTCTTACCACTAAGCAGCTTAATATACCAAGGCAACTTATTTACAAACAACGCCGGATACACTTCCAGCACCGCGCCGAAACTGCTATAAAAGAATGCCAGGTTGCGAAAATCGCCGCCTTCAAAATCAAGCAACAGATCAGTGCCGGCATAGTCATGAATAAAACGGTCGATTAAAAAATGCGAGGCGCCCTGCGTTCTGCCATTAGGATGGTTCCCCACAAAAATGTAGTAGGCCCTGTTATGCGAAAAGAAATACACACAGGAGGCTACCAGCTCATTGGCAGTAGTGTACACGCCACAGGCTATCGCCTTTTTTTGCGCATGAAGAAATTGATATAAGCGGATGAAATTGGCATAATCTGTTTCGGTAACATGACTGGTTCTATCGGGTTGCATGCGCGCCAATCGTATCACTTCTGCTACCGGCACATCGGTGCTATAGCGGTTATTGAGTTTTTGCGCCCGTTTTATGTTGCGCTTTATATTCTCACGATAGGCGTTGTACAATTGCTCGTAAGGAAGCTTAAGCGACAAAACATGATTGCTGTGTAGCAGGGTAAATTCAGGTGGGTTGGCAAAGATGTTACCGGCGTTCAAACAGGTGTCAATCAGTTTAATGGAGTTAGGTATTGCCTGTATAAACTGTTGCACCAGCTCGCGGGTTAACGATTGGCCGAATACACCCAATGAAGCCACCAGCGCAGGTTTGTACACATATTGCACGCCCCATTTGGCGCGCAGTGGCAAGGGCATTACCGCTTCATAATCGCCCAATACCAGGGCGCTCCAGCCGGGCGCCAGATGATCGAGGTAAAAAGAAAAGGCATAAATAAGTCCGTTAGGCGCTTTGTCAATACATTGATCCCATTTAACAGTATTCACCTGTTCCCGACGCAGATATTGTAGGCTGCTTTGCAACATGATGCCGGTAAGATACTAAAACGGGATCTTATTCTCTGTTGCTTTGTGAATATTAAACCGGTGTATGTCTATACTGAAAGAGATCTTTTTCCAGAAAGTATTTTCTTCGGGCACCGTTTTCAGGTTGTCCTTAAATTCCTTGCTGTATAAAACAGGCACGTAGATGTTCATCAGGTCTTTGAACAACGTGAGTTGTAAACCGGCCACATACAAAAAGCGGTTGGTGGCAGCGTCCTTCTTCCAGGCCTCGGCATAGGTGCCGGCATCCATAAATATTTTCACGGGCAGGTTCAATGGCAACAAACCTTTTGGCAAGGTGGTGGCCAAATTCATGGAGGCTACCCAGTTGTCGGACCGGCCCTGCAAACCCTGAAACAGATCGGTGCGCAATTTTAAACCGCCATCACGCATCATGATCTGCTGACTGCCCAATCCGGTGTTTTCATTTCGGCCAATAAAATAGTTGCTGTAGGTATAATCTTCATTACCGCGTACGGCGGTAAGCTTGGGTTGGTATACGTAGGTGCTGAATTGTTTTGAAACCGTTTTCTCGCCTATATAACCGAATTTGGCAGCGAACAACCGCATTTGCAAACCACCATATTTGGCATAGTTGAAATAATAATTGCCGGTAGCTGAGGCGCGGTAAAAACCATCGCCCTGTTGTACCTGTAACTGTACATCGTAGGGATACAACACCCGGTAATCGGCCACCGTAAAACTAAGCTGGTTCAAATACCGCTGCGTGGTTTTTCCTTTTGTAGGGAAGAAGTCGCCATCTTTATTCGTTACATACTTAAACCCATTCTCCCAAATCAAAAAGGTGCGCCATTCCAGCCATTTATCAACGCTGCTGCGCTGGTCTTTTTTGACAAAAGTGAACCGCAGCGCAGGCGCTACTTTATAAAAACCGGTTGTTATTTTATGGGCATTGCTATCGGTTCCATCGAGGGTACTAAAATGCGTGCCGCTTACCGACAGATCAATTTTTTCAAAGGTGCGGTTAGGCCGCCAGGTATACCCTACCCGGCCAACACCTACCAGTTCCTTACTGCCGGTAGCATACATGGGCGCCAGAAAATATTGCAGGTTATGTGCAGGAAAGGTGTAGTTGTGCAAGGCCAACCCAATCATAAAATGATCGTACACATTGTATCCCATCACCGGCATCAGGTTGATGTAGTTTACGCTGTCGTAATTTTTAAAGGAGAACAACAGCACCGGTTTTATCTTTTTACCATGGGCCATGGGGTTTATGCCACCCTTTTGTTGCAGCGTATCAAAAAACTGGTTCACGGCTCTTCCATCACCTACGGTAAAACTTTGTTGGAAATCTGTTGGATAGGGATGTTTAAACTGCCATTGTTTGTAATACGCCTGCATACAGCTGTCGAAGCGTTGGGTACCCAGGGCATTCTCCAGGTGTTTTACCAGAATGCCCGTTTTCAGGTACACAATAATGGGATAGTTCACCTCGGTAAAATCGGGCGCAGGGGTTTCAACGGGCTGGTCTTTTTTGATCTTTGCCAACGCATCAATAGGCAGTTCAGACAAATTATCGGGCAACCGGTTGCTGATAAATTTCGGATAACCGGCGTTGGGGTATTTCATGGCTTTGTAGCGGTCATCGAAATACGTATTCACGCCTTCGTCCATCCAGGGATGATCGCGTTCGTTGCTGCCTAAAATGCCCATAAACCAGTTATGGCCTACTTCATGCTCAATGGTCATGTCGAGGCTTTTGCTATCCATGCCCGGCGAAATGCTGGTGATGGTGGGATATTCCATACCGCCCTCAAAACCCATTTTCGCTTCCACCACGCTTACTACATTATAGGGATACTCCCCTATCAAATTCGATCTGAAACGCACGGCATCTTTTATGTACTGCACACTTTTGCCCCAGGCTTCGCTTTTGGCCGAGTGGTAAAAACTCATGGCCTGCACTACCCGGCCCGATGCCAATTGAATGGTATCCTGCTTCACTACAAAGTTTGAATCGGCAAACCAGGCAAAGTCATGTACATTATCCTGTTTGTATTGTAAGGTTTTGAAAGTTTGTTGTCTATTTAACCGAACCGATCTGTTTATAAAGACCGGTGTATCTGAAACCAGTGGTTTCTTTTTTGCCGTTGAAACCGGTTTGTGTGAAACCGGCTTTGCGGGAAAACCTTTCTTTTTGGGCGCCACCTCTGGTGCAACAAAGGAAGCGCGTTCTTTCAACCAGGCTATCTCTGCTTCATTCTGCAGTTCCCCGGTTGCGGCCACCACATATTTATCCGGACCCGTAATGCGCACATCAAAACTGCCAAATTCGCCATAAAATTCACCCTGGTCTAAATAAGGCATGGGATGCCAGCCCAGCCGGTCGTACACCGCCGGTTTGGGATACCATTGGGTTACCTGGTAGCTGTGACCGGTATGGCCGCCGCGGCTGAAATTAGCGGGTAACTGTACATGAAAGGGGGTGGTTATTTCTGTTTCCTCTCCAGGCAATAAGGGCGCCGGCAGGTTTACTTTTATAATGTCTATGTATTGCGGATGGTCTTCGGTTTTCAGGGTACTGTTGGCCGTTCTGAAATCGAGGCGGTTGATGTAGCCTCTTTTTTCTCGGGGCGAAAAATAAAAGTCCGTTTTACCGCTTTGCAGGGTTTGTTCGGTGAAAGCGGTTTTATCATTCTTGAACGCATTGGGCCATACATGAAACCAAATAAAGCGCAAGGTATCGGGCGAATGATTTATGTAACGCAGCTTTAAAAAACCTTCCAGTGAATGTTCGGTATCGTTCAGGGATACATCAATGGTATAATGTACTTCCTGTTGCCAGTAGGCGTTTTGACCAATGGCAGCAATGCTGAGCACCGAAGTTAGTATTAGAAGGTAAAGCTGTCTCATAAACGTGAATGGTGAATGGTCAATGGTGAATTTTAAAACTCGCTATAAATTTCAGCTTAAAATAGTTTCCCTTCTTTATTCAATAAATCAAATGCGGAATCGAGGTTTTTGCCGGAAGCTGTTTCCAGTTCTTTTTTCAGGTCTTCGGGTTGCGGATGTTTAAACTGCCAGTCTTTAAAATACGACTGCATTCCTTTATCCAGCGTATCGCGGCCCAGGGCAGCTTCCAACGTAAACATCCACACCGCAGTTTTCACGTATTCAACAATGCCATACTCTTCGTTATTGGTAAAAGCGGCCGAAGGCGTATTAATAGGTTGTTGCGCAGGAATAGAGTTCAACACCTCATAGATCCTTGCCTGAAACTCATCTTCGGGCAGTTCTTTTATGTCTTTTGGAATAAAGGAAGAAAGAATGCTGTTGCTGCGGTATTTCTCGGCTTCATATCTGAACTGATAATACGTATTAATGCCTTCATCCATCCAGGCATACTGGCGTTCGTTGGTGCCTAAAATGCCCATAAACCAGTTGTGCCCTACTTCATGTGTGATCACGCCATCCATTTCTTCTTCTTTTGCGTTCGGACTGGTTATTAACGTGATCATGGGATATTCCATCCCGCCCGACGACTGGTTCCTGGGTCCTTCCACGGCCTGTACTACAGGGTATGGATATTCACCAATCCATTTGGAATAATGACGCACCGCGTCTTTTATATAGCTGGTGCTGTTCTTCCAGGTTTTGTTGCCATTGGGCTGACCGTAAGAAAACACCTCTATATTTTTGCCTTCGGTGAGTTGTAAAGTATCATAACGGATCACAAAATCTTTGGCGGCAAACCAGGCAAAATCAAGAATATGCTCGCCGGTGTACTGCAACGTTTTTGATTTACCAGGTGTAGTGGTTTTATACGCCACTACTTTACCCTTGTTATTTTCAGTACCTATCTGTTTGTATTGCTGCAGCTCGGCGGTTGTTTGCAACGTACCGGTGGCGCCTATTACATACTCAGCAGGCACGGTGATGTCAACTTTAAAACTGCCGTACTCGCTGAAGAACTCCCCCTGGTCGAGGTATGGAATGGGATGCCAGCCTTTGTTATCGTATACTGCCGGTTTGGGGTACCACTGACAAACAAAAAATTGTTGTCCGCTGTACCCTGAGCGGGAATAATAATCGGGCAGCTTTACATTAAACGGGGTGGTAACCGTTACCTGTTTGCCGGGCAACAAGGGTTGCGGCAACAGTACTTTTATGATGTCGATGTTTTCTGAATCGCTTTGTGTGGCAGCTACCTGTTTGTTTACTTCGAACTTCAAGCCATCAATGTACCCGGTTTCATGCACCTCTTCATGCGGGTCTTTTTTCAATGGGTTGGCCTGTTTCTCATTTTCCTTTAACACCACCAGCTGTTTGGCCAGTGCGGTGTTCTTATTTTTATAGGCATTGGGCCATAAATGAAACCAGATAAAATTAAGTGTATCGGGCGAGTGATTAATATATTCAACCGACAGGTTGCCATTTACACTATGCTTTTTTTCGTTCAATGCTACCTGAATATTATAATGTACTTCCTGTTGCCAATAATTTATTTGCGTAAAACCTGCTATTGGCAAACCAACAATCATCATTAATGCACAAATTCTTTTCATAGTATTGTTCTATGTTCTTTGTTCTAAGTTCTTTGTTCTAAGTTCTATGTTTTTTGTTGCCGCGTTGAGGGCTTACAGCTTACAGCTTACAGCTTGAAGCTTGAAGCTTGCAGCTACCTTCCTTCTCCCATGAATATAATCCGTAAGGTATAAACCATGATCTTAAAATCAAGGGCCAGGGAAACATTTTCTATATAGATCAGGTCGTATTTCATCCGTTTTATCATTTCCTCAACATTCTCGGCATAGCCAAACTGTACCATGCCCCACGAGGTTAAACCGGGTTTTACTTTCAGCAGGTAGGAGTAATAAGGAACCTCTTGGTGGATCTTGTTTATATAATACGCTCTTTCGGGTCGCGGCCCTACCAGGCTCATTTCGCCTTTTAAAATATTCCACAGCTGCGGCAACTCATCTAACCGCCATTTGCGCATAACGCGCCCCCAGGGTGTTACCCGCGGGTCGCTGGCCGATGATAATTGCGGGCCGTTCTTTTCAGCCTGAAAATACATGGAGCGGAACTTGTAAATATTAAATGGCCGGCCCTTGTATCCTATCCGCTCCTGCGAATACAGGATGGGCCCCGGTGAACATAATTTTACGCGGATGATCACATACAAAATGAGCGGTAACAGAAATACAATAGCCAATAACGCCACCATTACATCTATCACCCGTTTTATATTCAGCTGCCACTGGGGCATTAAACCCGATTTGATATCGGTTAATACCGCCCCAAACAGGTTGCTTGTTTTTACCGATCCCGATAAAATATCCAGCACATCAGGTACAATCTTTACTTCCACATCCAATTCGCTGAGGCGGTTCACCACCCGTTCTACCTGCACTTTCTCTTCTTTATCCAGCGCCACCACCACCAGCTTTATATTCCGCTCCCCTATCACTTTTTCCATATCCTGCAGCCAGCCATGCCAGGGAATGTGTTTGCTGATGCCATTGGGTTCGCCGGCGCTTACAAAACCGGTATAATGATAGCCTGCAATCCGCAGGCCCTCGCGCGTTTCAAAATATATTTTCTCGGCTGTGTGGTTACCACCTACCAGCAAAGTATTGAAACGCATATGGCCCTGCAGCAGTTGCCGCCGCACCAGGTTCAGCCAAATCAATCTTATTAACCAGGTAATGGCCCAATGGGCACACACATAGGCCGAACGCGCTTTATAATAATAGGTGTAATTCTTTTGGGGATCGTTGATAACAATGGTAAAGAAAATGATGTTGCAGCCAATGATACAACAGATCAGGGTGATCATAAATTCGTTCAACCTTGATTTATTGTACAGGCTTTGGTAAGCGCCTACCAGCGCATACAGGAAGATCCAGGTAATGGGAACAAAGGTAATGCCGTACCAGAAGCGGTTATTGAGGTACACCTCGTGTTCAACAAAAAGACTTTCGCGTAACAAATACCGCCGGGTAAAGTATAGAACGATCCAAGCCATTATGGCTGCCAGGTAGTCGCCAAGCAGGTACCAGGTACTATGGATACGTTTTACAGACGGCATCAGTAGGGTTACACTGTGATATTATTGTTTTTGATCTTTTGCAAAATCTGGTGTGCTACATCCATGGCCCGG
>CBIMFG010000160.1:0-7396 GCA_966243125.1 uncultured Niastella sp. | reverse complement strand
TGGTAAAGGATATGGATAAACTGAATATGTCGGTAATGGTGAACCTCAGTGGCGATAACGGCAACCGGCTTCAAAACAAGATCGACAACATTCGCTCAACCAGCCCCAAACGGTTTATTGTTTTTGCGAATATCAGCTTCGGCGGTATTGGCGAACCCGGCTGGACGGAAAAAGCCGTAAAACAACTGGAAGAAGATGTAAAGTATGGCGCCAATGGCCTTAAGATCTTTAAAAACCTGGGCCTGTCAGTAAAAGACAATACCGGCAAACGTGTGGCTGTTGATGATCCGCGGCTGGATGCTATCTGGGATAAATGTGGTGAATTAAAAATACCGGTGCTGATACATACGGCCGATCCCAAACCCTTTTGGGACCCTGAAGATGAGCACAACGAACGCTGGCTCGAGATCGCTTCGCACCCCGGCCGTAAACGAGGCGATGAGGACCCTGCGCCCTGGGAAGTGTTGATTGAAGAACAACACCGGATGTTTAAAAAGCATCCTAAAACCACTTTCATAGCAGCGCATTTTGGCTGGTATCCCAATAACCTGGGCAAGCTGGGTCAGTTATTAGATGATATGCCTAACGTAATGGTGGAATTTGGTGCGGTGATTGCCGAACTGGGCCGCCAACCACGCATGGCTCGTCAGTTCTTTGAAAAATACCAGGACCGTATCTTGTTTGGAAAAGACAGCTGGGTGCCTGAAGAATACACTACCTATTTCAGGGTGTTGGAAACAGCAGATGAATACTTTCCTTACCACAAAAAATACCACGCCTTTTGGGCTATGTATGGCATGGGCCTGCCCGACGCTATTTTGAAAAAAGTATATTATAAAAATGCTTTGCGCATTATTCCCAATATTGATAAGTCGGCATTTCCTGCTGATTGATCACCTGCTTTTTAATTTCGTATATCGTGCTCCGTGCTTTTTTCATCTGGCTGCAAACCCGCTTTGTCGGGGTTTAAATGATACTGATCAGTTTTCGCATTGGTACTTTTTTTGATATAGTAATTTTAATAAAAACTAACAGCATGAAAAAGCTCACCATTACGGCTTTAGCCGTATTGTTTGTAATCAACAGTTTTACTGCCAGTGCACAAACACAGGACCAGATGAAAGCATGGACAGATTATATGACGCCTGGTGATGTTCATAAAATGATTGCTAAATGGGACGGAAAATGGAAAGGCGATGTAACCATGTGGATACAACCCGGTGCACCACCTTCCAAAAGCACTTCAACCTGTGTGAATAAGATGGTGATGGGTGGCCGTTATCAGCAAAGCACACACAGCGGCAACATGATGGGTAAACCCTTTGAAGGCCAGGGCACATTAGCCTGGGACAATGCCCGTAAAATGTTTATCAGTACCTGGATAGATAATATGGGAACCGGTGTTATGTACATGGAAGGTACCTGGGACGATGCTTCTAAAAGCGCCACGTTCAAAGGTAAAACAGTTGATCCTACAACAGGCAAAGACATGGATGTAAAAGAGATCTTTACTGTTATGAACGACAATTCACAAAAAATGGAAATGTTTATGTCGCAGGAAGGTCAGGAATTTAAGACCATGGAAATTTTGTTTACCAGGGCGAAGTAATTATTACACATAACGTACTAAAAAAGGGTCCCAACGCGTCGGGGCCCTTTTAATTTTTTCATGACTATACTGAAGGTAATTATCTCCATGCACCAATAATGGCGCCCATTAATACCAGTGCCAGCACACTATACAATCCATTTATAAAGATCAACCGCCAGGGTTTTAATTCAAACAAACTATGAATGGCAATAGCGCAAAAGGTCCAGATGCCTGCCAAAAAACCCGCGGTAGCGCCCCAAGTAATATCAGTTTTTGCAGCGCAGTTGGTTGGACAGTCGTTAGGCGCTGCCAGAAACATGGCCAGGTTAACGGCCATCAATAAAGAAAAAATAAGGGTATAGCCAAAGATCTTTCCCTTGTTGCCGCCCTTTCTTATTTGTTCTTCAGTAAAATTGTTGTCCTTCATCCAGGCCTTGCCAAATAAACCGGGTGAATACCAAACGCCGCCCACTACAAATGAAGAAATACCGGCAACCAGCACCGCCCACCAATTTATTACGTGCATCATCATAAGAAATTAGTTTTTATATGGTCCCTGCCTTAACTGGTTATGGTTATTTCAAATCTATTTCCTAATTTTTACGCAATCAACTAAAAGGGAATCAGGCTGGAAAAGCAGGCGATAAATATCAATAATAAGCCGATTAAAAAATCAACCGGTGTTGAACGATTAAATGATGTCGGGTTCAGGGTTATATTAATCCCTGTATTTGGCGTGGCCATTCCAGTGGTCTCCGGCATGATGCATCACCTGGCGCCAGGTTCCTGGCAATTCAAGTTCAGTTTTATTTTCACTATTGGTATTTCTTTTCTTATTTGGGAAGGGAACCGCTATTTGCTGTTTACTTTGCGTAGTTATTTCGATTGGTTTAATAAACCGGTTCGAAAGATAGTAATACTGGTGCTGGCCATTTCATTTTATACCATTCCCATTACAGCCCTGCTGCTGGTGATCTGGTATAATTTATTCAATGCGGGTATTATAAACTGGGACCAAATGAAAACCACCACGCTGGTGGTTATGATCAGTGTATTGTTCATTACCCATATTTATGAAACCGTTTTTTTAGTACGCGAAGCCGAAAACGAAAAATTAAAAAAAGAACAACTGGAACGCGCCCGCGCAGAAGCAGAGCTGGAAGCGCTCAAGAACCAGATTGATCCGCATTTTATTTTTAACTCGCTCAACACGCTCTCGCACCTGATTGAAAAGGATGCAGCCAAAGCCAAACAGTTCAACGATAACCTGGCAGATGTGTATCGCTATATTCTTCAAAACAAAGCCCGCGAACTGGTTTTGCTGCATGAAGAATTATCTTTCCTGAACGACTATTTTTATTTGCTGAAGATAAGATTTGAACAGGCGGTACAATTGCAAATTCATATTGACCCTGTTGTACACGATCTATACCTGATACCACCCATCTCCTTGCAGATCCTGGTTGAAAACGCCATTAAGCACAATGAGTTTTCAGATGCTATTCCCCTGGTAATTACTATCAACATGCAAAATGATGAGTTGATCATCCACAACCAGGTACGGAAAAAGATCTTGCGAAAAGCATCTTCACGTATTGGTTTATACAACCTGGGCGAACGCTATAAATTAACCACCAGCAAAGAGATCAGCGTAAATGAATCGGCCAGTGAGTTCAGTGTTTCTTTACCAATATTAAAAATTGCCTGATATGAACTGTGTTATAATAGAAGATGAAAAGCCTGCAGCAGAAAAATTACTTTCATTATTGGCGTTGTGCAATCAACAGGTATTTGTTGAGGTAGTATTGGGCAGTGTTAAAGAAGCCATCAGCTGGTTGCAGGAGCATCCCACGCCTGAATTAATTTTTATGGACATTGAGCTTAGCGATGGGTTGTCGTTTAAAATTTTTGAAGAAATAAACGTAGAATGCCCGGTTATTTTTACCACGGCTTATGACGAATACTGGCAGGAAGCTTTTGAATATAACAGCATTGATTATTTGCTGAAGCCCATAAAGCCCGAAAAGCTGGAAGCGGCCCTTAATAAATACCAGAAGTTAAAACAGCATTTTATTGGGTACAAGGCCTTGGCCAATTGGCCGGCCACCCAGGCCCAGGTACAAACGGGTGCAGGTGGGTATAAAAAGCGCTTTTTGGTAAAACGGGGCACCGATTACATCAGCATCAAGGTAGAAGAGGTAGCCTATTTTTATGCCACCCACAAGCTGGTATGTATGGTTGATAGCAGCGGGCAGAAATTTATTATGGACCAGTCGCTGGCCGATATTGAAACCCAGGTTGACCCCGCTGCTTTTTACCGGGTTAATCGTAAATACCTGGTAAATATGAGCGCCATTAAGCGTATAAAGGCCTACCCTAAAAGCAAGCTGTTGTTGGAGATAGTACCCCTGGTTACAGAAGATATAATTATAAGCCAGGAAAACGCGGCCGCCTTTAAACAATGGATGGGGCAGTAAGGGGGTTGATAAGTTGACCAGTTAACGAGTTGACAAGTTAACCAGGGTTTAAGCGAGGCATTTCGATAAAAAAGTGAGAGGTTGAGGGTTGACGGAGTTGATAATTTTGATCAGTTGACCAGGCTTCCGCGCCGTGGTGTATTTGCTTGCAGCTCGCGGCTTACAGCTTTAAGCTGTTTCCGTTTCACGAGAGCTCTTGGCAAGGTAGATGCCGATTAATGAATAAAAAACCCCGGCAGAAAACCACCGGGGTACATCCTATAACGTGTGCATCAAAGCCATTAATTATTGCCGCCGTTTCCACCGCGGTTGCCGCCACCACCACCGCCGCGTTGTGGACGGGTAGTAGGCTCTATCGTTTCTTTCCACTTTTTAAACTGCTCGTCGGTATAGATCTTTTTCAGCTTGTCATCACGCTCACCGGCCAGTTTCATCATTTTATCGCGAATGGCGTCCCGGTCAGGGGCGCCGCCAGCGGCACGCATTTCTTCAAAGATCTTATCCTGACCTTTATAATAATCTAAAAAGGCGCTGTCACTTTTAGTGGTCTGGTCTTTATCCAGGTTCAGATCAACCAGTTTTTCTTTAACCATTTTTAACCTTTCTTCAGGAGTACGGCGCTGATAGCCGCCACCGCCGCCTTGTGCCTGTACGGCTAAAACACCTGAAATGGCAATAACTAACAATAAGATCGCTTTTTTCATGCTATGAGATTTAGTTTATGTAAAGTGTATGCTTATTGGATGGCGCTTTAGCCAAAAACCTGCGTTTTGCTAAAAATTATTGCCCAAAATTCAAAATAAATTCTGAGGGCCGTTTAGCAGGTAAAAATGCCTGGTTGACAGTCCGGATGGTGCCTCGTCCCCATCTTTCAGACTATTTTGGAACAACGTTTGCCAAAATCAGATTATCTTGCAACTCCTTAAAAATTTTGAATTGATATGGAATACGCTAAAATTGTCGCAGTAACGGGTTTACCAGGATTATTCGAATTGGTAAGCAGTAAATCAGATGGCGCAATCGTAAAGTCACTGGATGACAACAGCACAAAATTCGTTTCGAGCAGAATACATAATTTTTCTCATCTCGAAAGCATTGAAGTATATACAGTTCGCGATAACGTGAACCTGGTGGATATTTTCACTGCCATGGACCAGAGCGGTGAAAAAACACCTGACGAAAAAGATAATTCTGCAGTTAAAAAATATTTCGAGAAAGTATATCCCGACCTCGACTTCGACCGCGTATACTCAAGCGATATGAAGAAGATGGTTAAATGGTTTGGTGTACTGAAATCGAATGGTGTTGAGATCAAATTAAGAGAGATCACTGAAGAAGCGCCTGAAGAAACAGCCGTAGCTGAAGAAGCGCCTGCTAAGGAAGAAAAGCCAAAAGCAGCTAAAGCAACAAAAGCAGAAGTAACAGAAGAAACGAAAGAAGCGGCTCCAAAGAAAAAGGCAGCCCCTAAAGCTAAAAAAGAAGACGCTGAAGGCGAAGGAGAAGAGAAAAAAGAAGCGGCTCCAAAGAAAAAAGCAGCGCCAAAAGCTAAAAAAGAAGACGCTGAAGGTGATGCCGAAGCGCCTAAAAAGAAAGCTGCTCCTAAAAAAGAAGCCAAGAAGTAATTTTAACAACTTTACTAAACATAAGCTACAGGCTTCTGGTTTTATTACCTGAAGTTTGTAGCTTTCTTTTTTAAAACAATGATCTAATGAATTATACTGCAGACATAAAAAAGGTGCCCCGGCACTTCTTACCTGAAGATTTTACGGTGACAACCTGGGAAAACCTGGAGCCTTATTTCAAGAACCTGCTCGATAGGCCCATTAATACAGAAGCTGATCTGGAAAAATGGTTGCACGACATGAGCGAGCTGGAAGCCGTAGTAAGTGAAGACGCTTGCTGGCGCCAGATAAAAATGACCTGTGATACAGAGAACAAACCGCTGGAAGAAGCCTTTGTGTTCTTTGTAACCGAAATACAACCTAAAATTCAGCCCTATGCCGATAAGCTGAATAAAAAACTGGTGGAAAGCCCTTTTACTGCTGAGCTTGACCAGAAAAAATATTTCACCTATCTACGCAGTGTTCGCAAAAGCATTGAACTGTTTCGTGAAGAAAATATTCCCCTGCAATCTGAACTGGCTGTACTGGCCCAATCGTTTGGAACCATTGCCGGTAAAATGACCATTGAAGTAAATGGTAAAGAATACACTTTGCAACAGGCTGCCAAATTCCTGGAAAGCCACGACCGCAATTTGCGCGAATCGGTTTACCGCAAAATAAACGAACGGCGCTTACAGGATAAAGATGCACTCAATGACCTGTACACGCAATTGGTTCAGAAAAGACACCAGGTAGCTAAAAACGCCGGTTTTGATAATTACCGCGATTATAAATTTAAGGAGCTGGGCCGTTTTGATTATACCAAGGAAGATTGTTTTCAATTTCACGAAGCGGTAAAACAACACATTCTGCCCCTGGTAAATGTGATCAATGAACGGAAAAAGAAAAAACTGAACCTCCCCACGTTACGCCCCTGGGATTCTGAGGCCGAACCAGAAGGCGTTACGCCATTGAACCCATTTAGCAATGGTGGTGAGTTGCTGGAAAAAAGTATCCAATGTTTCGACCAGGTGCATCCGTTCTTTGCCGACTGTTTGCGTAAAATGAGCGACATGAAACGCCTGGACCTTGATAGCCGTAAGGGCAAAGCGCCCGGTGGGTATAATTGTCCGTTGGCCGAAACAGGCGCTCCATTTATTTTCATGAATGCAGCTGGCCAAATGAGTGATGTTACTACTATGGTACACGAAGGCGGCCATGCGGTACATTCCTTCCTCGCGCATCCATTGGAGTTAACTTCGTTTAAGGAGTATCCTATGGAAATAGCCGAAGTAGCCAGCATGTCAATGGAGCTGTTCAGCATGGATTCGTGGGATGTGTTCTTCAAAAATGAAGAAGACCTGATACGCGCCAAAGAACACCAGTTGGAAAGAGTGATCACCATCTTCCCATGGATCGCTACTATTGACAAGTTCCAGCACTGGGTATACGAAAACCCAAATCATACCGTAGAAGAAAGAGCCAAAAAGTGGATGGAGATCCTGAATGAGTTTTCAAGCGGTGTTATTGACTGGGAGGGACTTTCAGAATACCGTACCTATTCCTGGCAACGGCAGCTGCATTTGTTTGAAGTGCCTTTATATTATATCGAATACGGGATTGCCCAGTTAGGCGCCATTGGCCTTTGGATGCAGTTCAGAAAAAATAAATCAGCAGCATTGAATAACTATATGAGCTCTTTACAATTGGGTGGTACTAAAACATTA
>CBIMFG010000159.1:0-7399 GCA_966243125.1 uncultured Niastella sp. | reverse complement strand
ATTGCCCTCAATGTACTTTTTGTGTTGGTTGAAGTAGTGGCGGGCCTGGCTTATAAGTCCATGTCGCTCCTGAGCGATGCCGGCCATAACCTGGCCGATGTAGCCAGTTTGCTGCTCTCCTTCATTGCTTTTAAACTCGCCTACCGGCAGGCTACCATCAATTATACTTACGGATTTAAGAAAACAACGGTATTAGCGGCTTTTTTAAATGCGCTGTTGCTGCTGCTGGCTATAGGTATGCTGGGGTACGAATCGGTATTGCGCCTGCAGGCGCCACCGGTTGTACAGGGTAAAGGCATTGCCTGGGTGGCCGCGCTGGGCATTATAGTAAACAGTGTATCTGCCTTTCTTTTTTTCAGACATAAAGACACCGACCTCAATGTAAAAGGCGCCTATTGGCACCTGCTGGCCGATGCGCTGGTATCGGTAGGGGTGGTTATTGGCGGTATTGTAATTTCCTACACCGGTTGGTTTTGGTTAGACCCTGCCATTGGGTTGGCAATAATGATCGTTATATTGATCAGCACCTGGTCGTTATTAACCGATAGTTTTAAAATGTCGGTAGATGCTATGCCGCCAGGCATTGAATTGAACGAAATATGCCGCGTTATTTTATCGGTACAGCACATCGTTAACGTACATCACATACACATTTGGCCATTAAGCACTACTGAAAATGCGCTTACGGCGCATGTTATTATTGATGACAGCTTACCTTTCGATGAAAAATTAAAAGTGATCCAAAAGCTCAAACACGAGTTGCTGCATCATAACATTCATCACAGTACTATTGAACTGGAATCGGAATCCATGCATTGCGCCAATGAAAATGAGCGGTTGGAACAACAGAAAATGTGAAAAAAAACTTAACTGGAAATAGAACGTAGGCGATCACATTTCCGAAACTAAAACCAATGCTTCAAAATCAACTGTTGTTTTTGGTAGATGACGATGTGCTATAATTGTTCAATAACACTTTTAAATACAGTGCTCAGTTTTTGGTCGGCTTTGGCGGCCACTGCAATTATTTCTTCAATGTTCACCGGATGCAGGTTGTCGGGGTCGCACTCGTCGGTGATCACACTAACTGCCGCGCAGGAAAGCCCAATCTGGTTGGCTACAATAACTTCCGGTACGGTGCTCATACCTACCATATCAGCCCCGATTACCCGAAGAAAACGGTATTCAGCCCTTGTTTCCAGGTTAGGCCCGGGTACGGCCACATAAATACCTTGTTTAAGCGGAACCGAAAGATCCAGCGCCGTTTTTATAAAAACTTTATTTATACGAATGTCGTAAGGCTGGCTCATGTCAGGGAACCGGGGGCCCAGGCCAGGTTCGTTTACGCCGCGTAAAGGGTTTTCAGGTTGCAGGTTAATGTGGTCGGTTAATAAAACAAGATCGCCTTTTTTGTATTCAGGGTTCATACCGCCCGAAGCATTGCTCAGCAACAGGTTGGTTACACCTAATGCTTTAAATACTCTTACCGGAAAAGTGATCTGTTGCATGCTGTAGCCTTCATAATAGTGAAAGCGCCCCTGCATAACCAGTATTTTTTTGTTGGCAAGGTTAGCCAATATGAGTTTGCCTTTGTGCGATTCAACTGTAGAGGTGGGAAAATGCGGGATCTCATTGTACGAAATTTCCTGGATCACTTCAACACGGTCAATAAAAGAACCAAGGCCGGTGCCTAAAACAATAGCGGTGGAAGCGCCGGTGAATCCTTTCTCCTCTAAAAATTGGGTTGTTTGTTTAATTTTTTCAACGATTTGGTCCATCCCGTGATTTTTTTTCAAATTAAAGTAATCCAATGGTTATTTACTATCATTTGGATACTTTTATTCAATAGTGTATTCTTTTTAAGAATATGATCAGTATTTTTAGTTCTATTAATTTAGTGGAGTAATAAACCGCATACCAGATGAACAAAACGTTTGCTAAGATTGTCCTGATAGGTTTTTGTGTATTGTTTCTATGCCAGCAGAACATGGCCCAGCAGATAAAAGCAACCCGGCCCAATATTATTTTCATACTGGCCGATGACCTGGGTTATGGCGATGTTGGTTGTTATGGACAAAAGCTCATTCAAACGCCCAACCTCGATGCTATGGCCAAACAGGGCACGCGGTTTACACAATTCTATGCCGGCACAGCTGTGTGCGCACCTTCCCGCTCCTCATTTATGACCGGCCAACATACAGGGCATACGCCCATTCGTGGCAATAAAGGCGTGAAACCCGAAGGGCAATGGCCTATTCCCGATTCTGCTGTTACCATTGCAGAAGTGTTAAAGAAGGCTGGTTATGCCACCGGTGATTTTGGCAAATGGGGGTTGGGGCCTGTAGCCTCAACAGGTGATCCCATTAAACAGGGTTTCGATGCTTTTTATGGATACAATTGCCAAACGCTGGCGCATGACTATTATCCCGATCATTTATGGGAGAACGATACGCGGGTTGACTTTGCCGCCAATACACCTGATCACCCAACCGATTACTCAGCAGATTTAATACACCAGAAAGCGCTGCAGTTTATAGATCAGCATAAAAGCAATCCATTCTTTGTATTTCTCTCTTATACGTTGCCACATGCCGCTTTGCAGGTGCCCGATGATAGTTTATTTGAGAAATACAAAAAGCTGTTCAATGAGCATCCTGTTCCTGTACCAAAATGGAATGGCAAGGACCTGGCGCCACAAGCCTACCCGCACGCAGCCTATGCTGCCATGGTTGGCCGTTTAGATGCATATGTTGGGCAGATCTTACAAAAGCTAAGAGAAGCTGGCATTGATAAAAATACGCTGGTCATCTTCTCAAGCGATAACGGACCGCATAAAGAAGGTGGGAACGATCCGGAATTCTTTAACAGCAATGGTCCGTTGCGGGGCATTAAAAGAGATTTGTACGAAGGCGGTATGCGTGAACCAATGATCGCCTGGTGGCCAGGAAAAATAAAAGCAGGCGGCACCTCTGATTATGTAGGCGCCTTCTGGGATCTTCTACCCACATTTGCCGAACTGGCCCATGCACCCAAACCTAAGAATATCGATGGCATTTCAATTGTACCAGCATTGTTGGGGCAAAAAAATGCGCCCATGCATCCCTGGTTATATTGGGAGTTTCATGAGCAGGGTGGTAAACAGGCTGTGCGAATGGGAAAATGGAAAGGCGTAAGATTAAATGTAACCAGCCAGCCCAATGGACCTATAGAATTGTATGACCTTACTACAGACCTGGGCGAGCAAAATAATGTGGCCGATAAACATCCGGAAGTAGTGCAGTCGATCCGGAAAATTATGGAACAGCAGCACAAGGAAAACCCCGATTTCCCTTTGTTCACAAAATCAGCAAACGCAGAATGAGATTTGCAGGTGAAAATATTGTTGTAGTAGCTATGATGGTAATTGTTGCGGCATGTAATCAATCAAGCGGTAAAGTGGCCGCAAGAACAGATAGTCTTCCTAAAGGAGATACCATCATGTCGTGCACAAAGAACCTGCCATCACGATTTGCAGCAGTTACTTCAACAGATGCTATTGTTGTCAATGGCAAAAGCTCCTATGCAGGTATGGTAAAGATCCCGGGTGGTGATTTTCAAATGGGTGCAGCAGATAAGGAGGGCCGGCCAGATGAATATCCCCAACATCCCGTTCATGTAGATGGCTTTTACATGGATGCCACCGAAGTTACAAATGCCCAGTTCATGGAGTTTGTAAAAGCAACTGGCTATGTAACTACTGCAGAACGTACACCCGATTGGGAGGAATTAAAAAAACAATTGCCACCAGGTACGCCCAAACCGGCTGACAGCCTGCTGGTAGCTGCCTCGCTGGTATTTACGCCGCCGGCAAAACCTATTGCATTGAATGATGTAAGCCAGTGGTGGCAATGGGTGAAAGGCGCCGACTGGAAACATCCTGAAGGACCAGCCAGCAGCATTAAAGGAAAAGAGAAATATCCCGTAGTACAGGTTTCGTGGGACGATGCAATGGCCTACGCCAAATGGGCGGGCAAGCAATTGCCAACCGAAGCAGAGTGGGAGTGGGCTGCCCGTGCGGGATTAGCCAATCAACCCTTCACCTGGGGACATGAGTCTGTCGAAAAGGGGCAACCGAAAGCAAACATCTGGCAGGGTCATTTCCCTGATCGTAATACCGCAGCAGATGGGTTTGCGCGCATAGCGCCGGTAAAATCGTTTGCTGCCAATGCGTATGGTTTGTATGATGTAGCTGGCAATGTGTGGGAATGGTGTTCAGATTGGTACCGCTCAGATTATTATGCGCAGGTGGCAACAGGTAAATTAGTGAACCCGGCCGGGCCTGCCACCAGTTACGATCCTGATGAACCCACGGTTCCTAAAAGAGTAGTGCGCGGTGGTTCATTTTTGTGTCATGCATCCTACTGCGCCAGCTATCGCGTCTCTGCCCGTATGAAAACATCGCCCGATACAGGTCTTGAACATACCGGCTTTCGATGTGTAAAGAAGTAAGTTGGTTGCTACAAAGTTATCATACTAATTGATGATGTTGATCTTATGATTTTGTTAGCCTCTTTTTGCAGGAGATTAGAAAAAAATATTTAAAGTAGGGGTATTTTTAATTTTGCAAAATCGTTTTAGATATGTAACATTGTTATTGATTTACTCATAACCACACACTATGGGTACAACTAAATTAACTGATTACATGAGAGCGATTGTTTGCCTGCTACTGGCATTTTGTTACGGCTATTCTTATGCCCAAACGAACCAGGTTCTGGTTGAACCAGTGGATTACGTGAACCCGTTAATGGGAACCGATTCAAGAATTGAATTGTCTAACGGAAATACGTACCCAGCCATTGCGCTGCCCTGGGGTATGAACTTTTGGATGCCACAAACTAATAAAAATGGTGACGGCTGGGCTTATCAGTACAGTGCCGAAAAGATCCGTGGTTTTAAACAAACTCATCAACCTTCGCCCTGGATAAATGATTACGGCCAGTTCAGCATTATGCCGGTTACCCGCAAAATGATCTTCGACCAAGACAAACGCGCCAGCTGGTTCTCCCATAAAACAGAAAAATCTACTCCTTATTATTATAGTGTTTACCTGGCCGATGCCGATGTAACCACTGAAATTACACCCACTGACCGGGCTGCCCAGTTTCGATTCACCTTCCCTGCATGCGACAGTTCATTCATTGTAATAGATGCTTTCAATAAAGGCTCTTATATCAAGATCATTCCGGGCGAAAGAAAAATTATTGGCTATTCATCTGCCAATAGCGGTGGCGTGCCTGCAGGATTCAAAAACTACTTTGTTGCTTACTTCGATAAAGACTTTACGATAGCCCATACCTGGCATGATAAAACACTGGCAAAAGATACCTTGGAATTACAAGCCAATAATACCGGCGCCATTGTTGGCTTCAAAACTAAAAAAGGGGAACAGGTTCATATAAGAACAGCTTCTTCATTTATAAGTTTTGAACAGGCTGAATTAAATGCGCAGCGTGAATTAGGTAATGATTCGTTTGATGCCATTTGCAAAAAAAGCCGCCAGGCATGGAACCACGAGTTAGGCCGTTTGGTTGCAGAAGGCGGTACGCCCGATCAATTGCAAACCTTTTATTCCTGTTTGTACCGGGTGTTGTTATTCCCTCGCAAATTTTATGAGTACAACAAGGCCAACGAAATAGTGCATTACAGCCCATACAACGGGCTGGTGTTGCCAGGCTATATGTTTACCGACAATGGTTTTTGGGATACGTTCAGGGCTGTGTTCCCCTTCTTTACATTAATGTATCCCAGCCTCAACAGCCAGATCATGCAGGGGTTGGTAAATACCTATAAAGAAAGCGGCTGGTTGCCGGAATGGGCCAGCCCGGGCCACCGCGATTGCATGGTAGGTTCCAACTCTGCCTCGCTTATTGCAGATTCATATATAAAAGGAATACGCGGTTATGATGTCAATACTTTGTATGAAGCCATTTTAAAGAACACAGAAAATGAAGGCCCGCTTACTTCTGTTGGAAGAAAAGGCGTTCAGTATTATAACCAGTTGGGGTATGTGCCATATGATGTTAAGATCAATGAGAATGCGGCCCGCACCCTTGAATATGCATACGACGACTTTACCATTAGTCAACTGGCAAAAGCAATAAACAGACCCAAAGAAGAAATTGAGCGGTTTACAAAACGCAGCATGAACTACCGCAACTTGTTCGACAGCTCAACCCTGTTGATGCGTGGAAAAAATAAGGATGGCAGTTTTCAATCGCCTTTCAATCCGTTTAAATGGGGCGATGCATTTACCGAAGGCAACAGTTATCATTATACCTGGAGCGTTTTTCATGATGTGCAGGGTTTGGCAAATTTAATGGGTGGCTCAAAGATGTTTACCAAAATGCTGGACACTGTATTTGCCCTGCCACCGGTTTTTGATGAAAGTTATTATGGCGGTGTAATTCATGAAATTCGTGAAATGCAGATCATGAACATGGGACAATATGCGCACGGCAACCAGCCCATTCAGCATATGATCTATTTGTACAATTTTGCCGGCGAGCCCTGGAAAACCCAATACTGGATTCGGCAGGTGATGAATAAATTATACCATGCCGCCCCTGATGGTTATTGTGGTGATGAAGACAATGGACAAACCTCGGCCTGGTATGTATTTTCAGCTTTGGGCTTTTACCCCGTTTGTCCGGGTACCACCCAGTACGTTTTTGGAACGCCCCTGTTCCGTAAAATGACGCTCACTTTTGAGAACGGAAAAAAGTTGGTAATACAGGCGCCTGCAACAGACAAAGACAACTATTATATTCACAATATTTCGCTAAACGGAGTTGCGCATACAAAAAACTGGATCGATCACAGTCAGTTGCAGAAGGGCGGCACCTTATTATACGATGTAAAAAGCAAACCTTCTTACATCCGCGGAACAACACCAGCTGCATATCCGTTTTCAGTATCCCAGGCATTGACCCGATAATACAATAACCAAATGAAAAAAGTGTCTATAAAAGATATTGCTCAAATGGCGGGAGTGGCATCGTCAACCGTATCATTTGTATTGAATGGTAAGGCCCGCAAAATGCGCATCAGCGAAACAGTTGAAAAGCGCGTGTTGGAAGTTGCACGCAATGCTGGTTACTATCCCAATCAGCTTGCTATTAGTTTACGTACCGGTAAATCAAAAACACTGGGACTGATCGTTGAGAATATAGTGAACATTTTTTTTGCAACCCTGGCCAAAACCATTGAAGAAGAAGCAGAGCAATATGGTTACCGGGTGGTGTATTGCAGTACCGAAAATAATGCCTCAAAAGGGAAGGAGTTGATCAATATGCTCTCGCAAAGGCAGGTTGAGGGTTATCTTATTACGCCGGCACCGCATATGGAAGAGGATATTCAA
>CBIMFG010000158.1:0-7421 GCA_966243125.1 uncultured Niastella sp. | reverse complement strand
TATTAAAGTTGGCTTCGCCTGCTCCAAAATAGGCGCCCACTACTGTATAAAATACCTTCAGGGTTATTTGCTCGCCAACCGAGAAGGCGGAATTACGGATCTCGCAAAAGCCGTCACCGGCTCTCAGCGGAAAACTAACAATTATAAGCAACAGGAATACGAGTGGTCGGTTTGCTTTCATGACACGCTATCTATTAAATCCAATTAATAAGGTTGACGTCCGGGCCGGTGTATTATTTTCTATTATTAAACACTTTCATGCCTAAAATTAACAAACTCCCTATCAATGCCGGTACCACCAGGTTTATTACCCATACAGCCAGAGAGGTTGCCAATATTCCAGAAACATTACTATCAAAAAGTTGTACCACTTCAATGCCTACTTTCCATCGCACTCCCAAATCGGTAATAACAGCTATAGATGGTATTATAGAAAATACCAGGAACATTACACTTACAGCGCCTGTAACCTGTGTAGCAGTGATATGCACATCAAACACTTTGAACAGCAGGTAATATTGCGCTATAAAAACGCTGTATCTCAGTACAGATAAAGACAAAATTCGTAGTAAGATAGTTGCGTTAATGTTTTCTAAAACCCTGATATAGGCAACTGGCTTTTGTAACCAACGTATCTTCTCAATCCATCTTACCAGGCCTGCTAAACGAAAATAAAATAATGTTAAAACTATTGCCCCGCCAATGGTAAAATATAACACCAGCTTCATCCAGGGCCCTGCAAACGTATGAAGCAATTCTGTATTGGCAGAGGCCATCAAATATAAAATTCCGCCAATTCCCGCTAACCAGGTAACCAGCAACTGAGCCATACTGCATACAATAGTAAGCGAAATAGCCTGCATTCGTTTGCCTTCACCCAGATATAATATGCGACCCATGTATTCCCCTATGCGGTTGGGTGTAAAAAATGCTAAAGTTGTTCCTGTAAACACGGCCTTGCACGCCTGTATAAACGATGTGGGTTGTACCTGTTTTACTACCACCTGCCATTTACGGGCTTCTAAACCATAGTTGGCAAATATGAGTATAACTGTTAACACCAGCTTCCAGGCCTGGGGGCCTGTAATTGCCTTTAATCCCTGCTGTAATGATGCCTGCCAGTGTTGCTGCTTTACCAATTGCTGGTAAATTGACCAGCAAAGCACACAAAACACCAGTGGCCCTACCACATAGTTGAGCAGAATTTTGATATTTTTGTTCAACGTCACCAAAATAAGTTCACAAAGTAATCCAATCCCAAGGCTCGTTGCAAACACCTTCTAAAATAATTCTTGGCATAGACCCTGGCACTTTGTTCATGGGTTACAGCCTTATTGTTATTTCCCAGCAAAAAATAAAACTGCTGGAGATGAGTACGTTGAAATTAAACGCCCGTAAGGACAATTACGAGCGTCTTCAGCTGATCCATCAAAAAGTAAGCGAGCTTATAAAACAGTATAAGCCGGTAAGTTTTGCTATTGAGGCGCCGTTTTTTGGGAAGAACGTACAAAGTATGCTGAAATTAGGCCGGGCGCAGGGCGTAGCCATAGCTGCGGCCATGAGTGCGGGTTTAGAAGTGGTTGAATACTCCCCCAAGAAAATAAAGCAATCCATTACCGGAAATGGTAATGCGGGAAAAGAACAGGTATGGCAAATGCTGCAGCGTATTTTAAACATTCAACATAATACCGATATAAAATACCTGGATGCTTCCGATGCCCTGGCCGTGGCGGTTTGTCATCATTTTCAGGACAATGCGCTGCTTAAAACTGCGGGAAAGAAGTTGAAGGGGTGGGAAGAGTTTATTAATAAGAATCCTGAAAGAGTGAAGCTTAAGTGATGTTTACGGCAGGTTACTGGGTACCGGTTACCAGTTACAGGTTGCAGGTTACATGTTTCAGGTTGAAAGCCTTTTCTGCATTTCCCTTTATCAATACTATCAACTATATTAACCCTATCAACCTAACTGGTTAACTCGTCAACTGGTTAACTGGTCAACTGACTAAGTATTTTCTCCTGCGCCGCTTTCAATTGTTCAGATGACAACTTTAATTTCCCCCTGGTAAAATTAAGATCGTCGATCCCATTAATGGGCACCAGGTGCAAATGGGCATGCGGTACCTCAAGTCCTACAACAGCCAGCCCCACCCGGTTACAGGGAAATGCTTTTTCAATAGCTTTTGCTATGGGTTTGGCAAATACCAACATGGTGCTCAGGTAAACGTCCGGCACATCAAAAAATTTATCTATTTCCAGTTTAGGCACTATCAAAACATGCCCTTCTACCAAGGGAAAAATATCAAGGAAGGCAAAAAACTGATCGTTTTCTGCAATCTTGTAAGCCGGAATGTCACCGGCAATGATCTTGGAAAAAATAGTCATAGCCCGGTAGGTTTTGCTTAAACGGTAATTTCTTCAATCTTGAATTTGAGTACACCGGCGGGTACTGTTACTTCAGTAACATCGCCTACCACTTTGCCAAGCAGGCCCTGGCCAATAGGAGAGGTAACGGAGATCTTTCCTTGTTTCATGTCAGCTTCTTTTTAAGAAACAATAGTATAGGTGATCTTCTTTTTTGTATTAAGATTCAGGATGGTTACTTTGGTAAGAATAGATACTTTGCTGGTATCTACGTTTTCGGTATCCAATATACGCACACTGGCAATGTCACTTTCCAGCTTTTTTAATTTTGCTTCCAATATTCCCTGAGCTTCTTTCGCAGCATCATACTCGGCATTTTCTTTCAAATCGCCCTTTTCACGTGCTTCAGCAATAGCCCTGGCTGCAGCCGGACGGTCAACCGTACGCATACGCAGTAACTCCTCTTTCATTTGCTCCAGCGTTTCCTTCGTTACGTATAAAACATTACTCATAATAACCTCCTTATTTTAAACCATCTAAATGGTGCTCTACTACTATAAACAGAAAAAAAGAACAACGCCTCAGGGCTGAAGCGTTGCACTACTGTATGAAACAAAAATAAACTTTTTTTCAGAATGATCCGGCCACCCGGTTCTATTTTTTAACTAAATCCCCAATTTCTCAACCACCACGGTTGCCATTTTAAGAAAGGCTTCATGACTATACCCCGCTGTGTGGGGTGTAATCAACACATTTGGCTGTTGCAACAACCAGTTCAGCTCGCTTTTTTGGGTTTCAGAATAAGTTTCCAGCTTTTCATTTTCGAGCACATCGAGCCCGGCGCCGGCAATTTTTCCATTTTGAAGCGCCCTGATAATAGCTCCTGTATCCTGAACCTTACCGCGTGACGCATTCAAAAAAAACGGTTTGCGTTCCATGGCATTAAAAAAAGCATCGTTGGCATAATGAAAAGTTTCATCTGTCAACGGCAGGTGCATACTCACCACATCGGCATAACGGGCAATCTGCTCCAGGTTGGCTTCCCGTACAAAAGATTTAGCAAAGTCGAACTTGTATTTATCGCAGGCCAGTACCGTAACATCGAACGAGGAAAGCAATTTGGCAAAAGCGCTGCCCGTATTTCCAAACCCGATGATGCCAACTGTTTTACCGGTTAGTTCTATACCCCGGTTGGCATCGCGGATCCACTTGCCTTCACTGATCTCCTGCATGCTGCTGTTCATCTTGTTCATAAGGCCCAGCAACATGCCCAGCATATGTTCTGCAACGGCATTGCGGTTGCCCTCCGGACTGCTTACACATTTTATACCCTTGCTTTCTGCATAGGATACATCTATTAGTTCCATACCACTGCCCAGGCGGCCGATCCATTTTAATTTGCCGGCCCGGTCAATCATGGGTTTATCGATCTTTAGGCGGGTAGTAATAATTAAACCTTCTGCTTCATGAATAGTATCCAACAGCTCTTCATAGGTAACTGCGGGAACAAACTGAACGGTATATCCTTTTTTCTCAAACTGCTCAATAAGCCAATTGTGCACTTTGGCAGTGATGATTACATTCTTCATTCTTATCCTCGTTGTTGGGTCTTATTTCATGGTAAAAGTAAGCCGCGCAAAATCATTTACGGTTAATTGTTCGGCTCTTTTATTAAATATAGGATCTTGTAAAGCTTCGGGCGTATACAGGCTTTTAACTGCATTACGCAACGTTTTACGCCGTTGGTTAAAAGCGGTTTTCACCAGCACAAAAAATGATCGTTCGCTCTTCATTTCCGGAATGTTTTGCCGGGGTGTTAACCTTATTACCGCACTTTTTACTTTGGGAGGTGGGTTAAAAGCATTCTCACTCACTTCAAACAAATACTCCACATCAAAATAAGCCTGCACCAGCACACTCAATATGCCGTATACTTTATTGCCTTCACGGGCTGCCACCCGTTGAGCCACTTCTTTCTGAAACATACCCACCACTACCTGCACGTTTGTTTTCCAATCCAACACCTTGAATAAGATCTGGGAAGAAATATTGTAGGGAAAATTGCCCACCACCGTAAAGGGTTCGCTATAGGGTTGGTCAATGGTCAAAAAATCCTGGTGAATGATCTTCGATTGCAGGGCAGGATAGGTTTGCAACAACCAGTTCACCTTTTCGTCATCTACCTCCACACATTTAAATTCAATATCAGGTAGCTGCAATAAATACTTGGTCAATGCACCACCGCCCGGCCCCACTTCCAACAACCGTTGAAATGGATGCTCCTGCAGCGCCTGTACTATTTTATGACAAACATTTTCGTCTTTTAAGAAATGCTGTCCTAATGATTTTTTAAGTGTATACACCGGGTGAAGGTACGAAGAGTTGATCAGTTGACCAGTTGACGGGTTAACAAGTTAACATGTTGACGGGGAGGTTGATAGCGTTGATAAGGTTAACTGAGTTGATAAAGGGATAGTTATAGGTTGCAAAGTAGTGAGTAGTGGCTTTTTTGCCGTTTCAGGTTTAACGATTGCCGATTTTCGCGAGCCCCAAAACGCTACGACCTTATACCTTATACTTTCAACCTTATACCAAATAAAAGAGGTAGGGTTCTTCATTCAGGAATGAATGTAACCGTACCTCTTTCGATCCGCATGAAACTAAAACCTTAGTCAACTTATAATAACCATCCTGATTTTTTTGTAGTTACGGGCCTGGGTTTTGATATCACTTTCTGTATATACCCCGCATACGTATACAGGCCAACAGGCATTATACGAAGCGTCGGCTTATCATTTTTACTTATACTATCAAAAGCTTCCAGTGAATTCAATAAAATGTCGGCCAGTTTATCAGAACTGGCGGTGCCATCAGCCATTTTACTATAGGCCGAAATATCAGTAGAGAGTTTGTTAGTACTAGCAACACCATCCCTAAAAGGATTGACCTTCTTAGCTCCTTTATCAATAGATTGATTGGGAATTGCTTCCTGGTATTTTACATACCCGGGTAAATGTGGGGCAACGCTCTGTGCATGGATATCATAAGAACAAAATGATATACCCAACACAGTCAATAGGGTGTTTTTCATAAATACGGATTGCTAGGGCATTCTATAAACGAGCCTTTCAAACTTTTATTGGTGCTATCAACCTAAATTAAACACTTACCAATAACAGATAGTCAGGCTATATCGAATTAATTTTATAACCAACAATTAAACGATCATACCTACACGAACCATGTATACCAAACGCATCTGGCCCAAGTTATAAAACATTCTATAACAATAAAATAGGATAAATACTTCGCACAATTTCGGCCTAATAGTTTTCCTACCCCAGCCAGCTAGGGAAAAGCCCTTATTTTGAAGCCCGAAACCGGAGTTCAGCCTAAAAAAAGCGCTTTCAGCTTTAAGCTTACACCTTGAACATTATATCGTAAATTAGCCGCTTCAATAGTAAATTCACAATGAACGCACAACAACAAAAACCTATAATAGGCATTTCGATCGGCGATTTGAACGGTATTGGGGCAGAACTGGTTATAAAAACCCTCAACGATCATCGCCTGCTCGAACTTTGCACCCCTGTAATTTTCGCCTCTAACAAAGTGATCAACTTTTACCGCAAATCAGTACCCGACATAAATTTCAGCTACCAAAGCATTAAGGAACTGAACCGCGTTAACTTTAAACAGATCAACATTTTTAACTGCTGGGAAGAAGAGGTAGGCATTACCCCCGGACAATTAAGCGACATAGGCGGCAAATACGCCATTAAATCACTTACCCAGGCAGCACAGGCGCTGAAGGAAGGCAAGATCAATGGACTGGTTACCGCGCCCATTCACAAAAAGAACACCCACAGCAACGAATTCAATTATACCGGCCATACTCCTTATTTGAAACACATTTTCGGTGTACAGGATGTGGTGATGATGATGGTTGCCGGCAACTTCAGAGTAGGTTTGTTAAGTGAGCACGTGCCCATTAACGAAGCAGCCAAACACGTAACCCGTGAAAACATTCTGTCGAAGCTCAGCATCACGAACAACTCGCTGATAAAAGACTTTGGTATTGATAAACCCAAGGTAGCGGTATTGGGCTTAAATCCCCATGCCGGTGATGAAGGACTGATAGGCCGGGAAGAAGAGGAAATTATTAAGCCCGCTATTAAAGATGCCCGTCATTTTATGTTGGCTATGGGCCCCTACAGCGCTGACGCATTTTTCGCCCGCCGTCAGTATGAAAAGTTTGATGCTGTATTGGCCATGTACCACGATCAGGGTTTGATTCCCTTTAAATCGCTGGCCGTTGGCGAAGGCGTGAATTACACAGCGGGTTTACCTGCAGTTCGCACCTCACCCGACCATGGTACTGCATTTGATATTGCAGGTAAGAACAAAGCCGACCATTCTTCTTTTTTAACGGCTATTTTTGAATGTATAGATATCATTGAGCGCCGTACCAGCTTTGTGGAAAACCATCGCAACCCGGTGAAGAAAGTAACACCAGCGATTCTGGCGAATGTGGAAGATGAAAAAATTGAATTAGATCCCAACGAGGAATAATCAACAGCTTTGCATAAAAACAAAAGGCTCCCACCGGCTAAACCGAGGGAGCTTTTTTATTTTGATAGGACAAGTAGGCTAAGGTCTAAGAAATAAGATGCCAGTCATAGCAACTCTTTCATTCAAAAAATATAGGCTAAGGTTTACTATACGAGGTTACACATCAGAGCAACCAACATAAGTTAAGGTTCAAGGAAAATTTTGCGTACAGCGATATAATATCGGCTATATCATGCCAAATACAGGATATTCCCCACGTTGCCGTGAGCAGTAAAAGAAAGGCTTATTAAATATTTTGGAGCGTCACCTGGTATCCGTTGTCTTTAACCACCAGCAATTGTTGCCCTTTATAAGAGCATTCGTTCTCAACAGCTAAAATGGTGCGGTAGGTGAAACGTAATTTGAAGAAACGCAGGAATAAAGACATTTTTTTAGTTTTCAGGTGTACGATCAACAATTATAATGCGCATATATAACGCACCTGATGA
>CBIMFG010000157.1:0-7422 GCA_966243125.1 uncultured Niastella sp. | reverse complement strand
AAAATCATCATTCAACCGCCACGACCTTATCGGCCCCGGTTCTTTTTCATTTACGGAAATAATGAGATATGAGAAGAAGGGTTGTGCTGCTGCCAGGTCGTGTTCCGACGGTATTGCCGGATGGTTTGGGTGCGAATGATAAATACCCAGCAATTCCAGCTGTTGCTCTTCGGCATATTTTTCTGCCGCTATATAATCCTGCGGCGCAATTTCGAACCGGCGGCGTTTGTCGCCATCTTTTACATTGGTTACCGTACGCGCCTCAGTAATGTGGCGGCGGCCATTACTGTCTTCATGGCCATAAACAAAACCACAACATTCATTGGGGAAGGCCTGCACGGCATCATCCACAATTATTTTTTGTACGTCGTTTTCCAGAATGATCATGTTATATTTTTTGATGATCAATTGATTGTCGATCGTTCTATAGAATATACAAATAAACCGGGAAAATGGTTATCTTTTCCACCAATTATGTTGTTACCATCAAGGCTTAAGGCAAAAAGCCCAGGCAGTTTAAAACCACCTGGGCTCTTCTTTTTGTATTCCATGTTAACTTGTCAACTTGTTAACTTATCAACTTTCTTTCTCTATCAACCTTATCAACTCCGTCAACGCTATCAACTGCCTTTTACGTCAACCAAATTCACCATCGTCCCAATTCCATCAATACTTATCGTAACCTTGTCATTAGGTTGTAAAGTAAAATCAGTAGGCGGTACTAAACAAGTGCCCGTCATCAGAAAACAACCGGGTTCAAAATCGCATTCTTTGTACAGGTAATTTACCAGCTCGGGCAGCATCCGCTTCATGCGGCTTACCGTTGTACTGCCTTCATACATTTGTACGTTGTTGCGATGAATGGTCATGTAAATGCCCGTTTCGGCAGCAATGGGCTGTTCAGGCACATACAGGCAGGGGCCTAATCCGGCGCTTTTTTCGTATACCTTGGCTTGTGGCAGGTACAGCGGATTTTCACCTTCAATGCTTCGTGAGCTCATATCGTTGCCAATGGTATAACCCTGTATAACACCGGCTGAATTAATGTATAAGGCCAGTTCAGGCTCGGGCACATTCCAGGAACTATCTTTACGAATGTACACCGTTTGTTCATGCCCTACTACCCGGTGGGGTAATGCTTTAAAGAATAATTCGGGGCGTTCGGCTTCATATACGCGGGAATAACAATCGGCCCCGCCGGTATCTTTTGATTCTTCCATGCGCGCATCGCGGCTGCGCAAATAGGTAACACCCGCCGCCCACACTTCCTGCGAGCCAATGGGCGGCAACAGTTCGCGCTGATAGTCACCAGCTTCGGCACTGGTTATTTTCCTTGCGTTTGGGTACTCGCTCAGTAAATAAGTGTAGAGATTGTTGCGGTTTATCAGTTTATCCCATTCCTGCTGCAATACATAATATTCCTCTTTAAACTGTAATAGTATTCCTTTGGTTGTTTTGTATAATTTCATATGTGCAGGTATTTTATTACCAGCACTAAAATAACGAATTATTTGTCGTGTAATACCTGTTCAAAAATACCTTCCAAACCTTCATAAAATTTGGCGAGGGTATATCGCTCCATAAAACGCTCCCGGGCGCTATAGCCCATTTGTATACGTTCCGCTTTATTTAGTAATAAATGCTTCAGGCTATCGGTCAATTCCTGCACGCTGCCGGGCTGCACCAGCAGTCCGTTTACGCCATCCTGCAAAATATCGGGAATACCGCCTACGTTGGTGGCTACCACCGGTAAACCAAACTGCATGGCTTCCAGAATGGTTAGCGGCACGCATTCGCTAAAGGAGGGCAATACAAAAATGTCGGCCTTTGCCAGTTCATCAAATTTATCGGCGCCAAACCTGGGACCGGGTATTTCAACCAGGTGCGCAATACCCGCCCGTTCACAAAATGCTTTGGCATCATCAAGAGTGTAATCAACCGGTGCGCCTACCACTCTGGCATGAAATGCACAGCCCTGCTTATGCAGTTCTACCAAACTTTGCAGAAACACTTCTATGCCTTTACCTATTACCAGGTTACTAAGGTATAATAGGCGGGGTGCGGCGGCATTGCGTGGAATGATCTGTTTGTTCACCACCTCAATGCCATTGAGCAGCACGAAAGGTTCCGGTTGATAAACCGTACGAATGTCTGCTGTTAATTTATTCGACAAACAGATAACCCGGGTATTGCGGAATGTTTTCTTTAACAGCCACCGTTTGTGTTGCGACCCGGCGGCCATTTCCTCAATCCCCCTTTTGTGCAGGTGAAAAACAATGCGGCGGCGAAACAACTTGATCAACGAAGTGATCAGGGCATCGCGGTAAAATATTTTTCCTGTTGGTACAATCGTAAAATATACCAGGGATGGCCGGTAGCTAATGAGCACACCGCACAACTTGAACAAAAACCCAACCATGTGCATCATTTTCAATGGCGTTATTTTGCCAATGTCATCCAACTTTTGGCCAAAATGCAGTGGTAAGGTTTTAACGTCGTACTTCCCTTTCCAGTTGGGATTATTAACCGTGTGCTCATTCATTACGGTTACACCATGAATAGGAGGCGGAAGCTGAACAATGAATAAGATCCTTGGTCGCATCATCCGGATAGTTTGATTTTTCGTAGGAGAAATAGCAAGGCATATGGCGGGATCATGATCTGTAAAATATGGAACAGATCAGCGTAGCAAGCATTATTCCCAGGAAGTTACTGGTCATATCCAGTAAGGATACAGACCTTCCGGGCACAAAGGATTGACAAATTTCAAAAAGCCCCGAGGATAAAAATACAGCTATCCAGAACACGCCTTTATGGCGGCCGCGGCAAAAAATAAGATATAGTATGATAGTGATCACAAAATAATAGCCCCCATGAAAGATCATATCAAGCCACCAATGATATTCGGAGCCGAAATAATGCTCCGGGTGAAAATTGGGCCATTCACAAAATAAACCGGTTATAATCAACAAGGCGATAAACAAGAAGATCTTACCCGCCCCTTCAGTTCGCTCTATCTTACTCACATTTGTCTTAGAATGCATTCTCTTCGCCTTTTATAGTATTAAATACGGTCAGGAACATGATCTTCATATCCAGCCACAAACTCCAGTTCTCCATATACCACAGGTCGTACTCAACCCGCTTTTGCATTTGGTCGAGCGTTTTAGTTTCACCTCTGAAACCGTTCACCTGTGCCCAACCGGTAATACCGGGTTTCAAAAACTGACGGATCATATATTCATCGATGATCTTTGAATAATCATCTGTATGCTTTAACATGTGCGGACGTGGCCCTACAATACTCATATCGCCCATCAGCACATTCAGGAATTGCGGAAACTCATCGAGGCTGGTACGGCGCAGGAACTGACCCAGTTTGGTAATGCGGGCATCGCCGCGCGTAGCCTGCTGCGTGTTTGCATTTTCATTCACCTTCATACTTCTGAACTTCAAACACCAGAAGGGATTGTTATCCTGCCCGCTGCGTTGTTGCCTGAAGAAGATGGGGCCTTTTGATTCCAGCTTGATCAGCAACCCGATCAGCGGAATAAGCCAGGAAAGAATAAATATCGTTACCAAACCGCTTACTAAAATATCGAAGATGCGTTTTCTGATCTTGTTACCCAGGTCATCCAACGGTTCTTTGCGCAATGACAAGACCGGGATCTCATTCAGATAATCAATATATACCTGTCGTTTTACCAGGGCGCCTATATCGGGCACTATGCGAAAACGGATACAGTTCTGATCGGCACTCTTGATTAACCGGTAGATGCCGGGATTTTGTTCGGGCACTATGGTTGAATATATTTCGGTAGCGCCATACCGTTTACATACATCCAGCGCTTTATTAATACCGCCCAGAATGGGATATCGCGATAACTCATGAATATTTTCCACTTCTTCGCAATAACCAACCACTTCTTTATTCACGCCATCTTCTTCCAGGTAATCAACCAACCGTCTCGACAGGTCATTATATCCCAGCACCACTACTTTATGGGAGAAGTAATCCCTCTTTTTAAAATAATGATAAACGGCCAGGTATAAAAACCGGTTACAGGTAAGCAGCAACGGAATGCCACACAGGATGACTGCAATAAATAACCGGGAAATTATAAACCAATGGGAGAAGAACAGAAATGCACAAATCAGCATCAGGAAGTACAAAAAGGCTTTGGTAGATCTTCCGGCAAACAATTCAAAAGTAAAAATATTGCGCTCATGGTATACATTATTAGAGAAGGCAACTATGAGCCAGGCTACAGTTAAGTATACGCCAAAATAGGTATACTCCACATATGCTTCAATAAGCATTTCTCTTCTGAAAAAGAACCGGGCTATAAAAAATACCATATTTATGGCCACCAGGTCCATCGCCAGCAAGGTCAATTGCAAATGACGCAAAAATCTGCTATTCATACGCTCGTTTTAGTGGTCAGTAGTGAATGGTGAGTGGTCAGTGGTGAGTGGATTTTTAATTCTTCTATCTTCCCTGCCTTCACTTCAACATTCGATATTCAACATTCAATATTCAACATTTCTTTCTTCCTTTCTCATTCCTCTGTTCTTCATTTCTAATTTTTCATTTCTAATCTCCTCATCCCATGCACCTTAAATATCTTTTTAAAGAACAGATAGATGAAAAGGGAATTGGTAACCACATACCGCTTAAACAAGCGGCGGGGTTCCTGCATTAAACGGTACAACCATTCAAGGCCCATGCCCTGCAACCAGCCTGGTGCGCGTTTTTGCATACCCACCATAACGGGCAAGGCCCCTCCTACTCCTATCATTACGGCATTGATCCTGCCTTTCATGGAAGCCATCCAGCGCTCCTGTTTGGGACAACCCAATATCACCAGCACTACCGCAGCGCCGGAGTTATTGATCTTCTCCACCAGCTGATCTTCTTCTTCAGGCGTGGCGGGTCTAAACGGCGGGCTGTACATACCTGCTATTGGCAGGTACGGAAATGCATACCGTAAATAATGTTCTGTTTTCTCCAGCAAGGCCGGTGTGCCGCCATAGAAGAAAGCAGGCAGCCTTTTCAACATCATTTGTTGCAACAGATCGGGTAACAGGTCCATACCAGCCACACGGTCCTGCCTGATGCCATATACATAGTTCAGCACCCAGGTAAGCGGTTTACCATCGGGTGTTACCATGGTGGCATCGTTGATGATGCTGTTGAAAGATTTGTCTTTATAGGCCTCAATAAACATGTGCACGTTAGCTACGCACACATTGGCGCTTTCTTTTTGATGCGCCAGGGTAACAATGTTATTTACGAAAGAAGAATAGTTACCCGTTGTAATACCAAAGTTGATAATACTTTTCCTTTCCATACCAATAAGTATTTGGGGGGATGAATTTTACAGTTTGCCGTAATATTTTGATTGAACCAGTTTAAGGTGGGTTTGCAGGTCAAGGGGGTTGTCGAAACGGCTTCTTACTTTTCGGGCAGGCACACCTGCATAAATGGAATAGGGCTCCACATCTTTTGTTACCAGCGAACCGGCGCCAATAATGCTTCCTTCCCCTATTGTTACACCACACAGTACCGTAGACCCGTATCCTACCCACACATCATCTTCAATGATGGTGGTCATACCGAGCCCTTTCCAATTGTATGCAGGATCCCTGATCTGTTCTGCCAGGCGTATTGGTACGCCTGGTTTTTGATAATGATGGTCGTAGCGTCCTATAATGGCCACCCTGTTACCGAACATAACATTATTGCCTATTACTACATCCGTTTCAATAAAAGAATCCCTGCCAATATAGAAGTTACGCCCAATCACAACTTTTTGCCTCCCCCAGATACGCACCCGTAAACCGGCATGAAATCCTTCTGCTATCTCATAGCGCCGGTAAAGCACTTTGCACAGCAAAAGATCTCGCAGTTGCCTGATTACTTTTATAATCGACATATTGATTATTTATAGGGTTTGTTAAACTTTAAGGTCGGTCAACAACATTTAGTCAGGAATGACTAAGAGACATCATTACTTCGTGCATGCCGGCACATACTTGCAACCGGGTAAATTTCTTTGCGATTATGCGGTTGTTCTGCGACATGGCATTTCGTAATGCATGATCGTCGTATAATTTGTTTATTGCTTTTGCTACACTTTCGGCCGATTGCCCATCTACCCACAACACATTATCTGGTTCTGATAAATGATCTTTGGCAGCCCTGATGCAGGAAGTGATCACCGGCAAACCGGCTGCTACCGATTTAAACAACGCCATGGGAAAACCTTCACTGTCATAGGTAGGGAACGCCAGCATATCGGCATTGGCATAAAAATGATCACATTCGTGATCGGGAACAAATCCCGGAAAACGCGTATAGGCAGTGACCTTTAACTCTTCAGCCCTTTTCTTCAACGCGGCCATATCTGGTCCATCGCCCACAAAAACGAACTGACAATCCTCCTTACACGTAAGCATAGGAATGCTTTCCAACAAACTGAATACACCTTTTGCCCGTACAATGCGGCCACAAAACAATACTTTGAATTTGTTCTCATCCAGTGAATACTTTTCGCGAAAGGCGAGCGATGCCACTGAGCGAGCAGGATCAACAATGTTGGAGGTAACAAATACTTTTCGTGCTAATTCGGGATCATATTTCCGCACCAACTCCTTCTCATCGTTCGATAAAAAGAACCATGCCACAACATTTTTCCTCAAAAAGGGGATCAACATTTTCTTGTAAAAGAATGCTGATCTTTCTAAGATGGAGATATCTGAGCCGTGAGTCTTTATTACAATATTTACTTTGCGAAAATAAAAGAGCCGGATAATAAGGATGGTAATGAAATCACGAACAGAACCAACCGGTTCAAACCGCGAGTTGAGGTATAAAAAATGCGGTTTAAAAGCATAGAGCTCTTTTACCACGTTAAATGCCTTGCCTACAGTGCCCCATATTTTTTTGATCTTTCCGGCAGTTGAATCGTTCCGGCCATACGTTACTGGTCTGCAGGCATAACCCAGATCGGTAAAGCCTGCAATTTCATCCTGTGATAAAAGAACGTGATGTTTTGGTGGCACGCCCACCAAGATCCGCTGAGCCATTAATTATAGAATTGAGAGGTTATTAAATGCACTTTACGTTCCCAGGTATTGCTCTTGGCATAGTTGAATGCGTTTACCGAGCATTGCTTGCGGAACGCGGTATCTTCATGCATGCGGGTGATTGCTTTGGCAATACCCTGTGCAGTTTCTTCTTTAGTAGTTGGTTTTACCTTTATGCCGCAATCGCTGCTTACCGCCAGCGACGAACCATGCAGGTCGAGGCAGATAACGGGCAGGCCGAATGCCATGGCCTCGTTTAACTGGGCCGGACATGAATCGCGCAGCGAGCAGAAAATAAACACATCGGCCTGTTCATAGTGATGAACCACTTCG
>CBIMFG010000156.1:0-7471 GCA_966243125.1 uncultured Niastella sp. | reverse complement strand
CAAGGCGCGTTCGGGACTTACACCCTAGAGTTTGCGCCCGTGCCGGGCGCACTTATAAAACAACCGGTTCCGCAAAAGCAGAACCGGTTGTTTATGTTGAGTAGCTCAGGATGTTTAATTAACTACCTTGGCTACGGGCATCGAATACACGGAAAGTTTACCCCTGCCTACCGCAATTACGCGGAACCAGTAACGCACAACCGACTTCAAATTGCTGAACGTATGCTCCGGCTCCGTGGTGGTTTCACCCGCCCAAACGCTATCAGGCGAAAGCGGATCGGCCGTGTACTGATGTACATACGACCTGGCCCCTGCCACCCTTTTCACGCGGGTAGTTGCCTGACCCGGCTGGTCACACATCACCACCAGCTTTTCAATGGGCGGTAAAGCCTGTAACACATCTTTATCGCCGGTGATATCGAAGCCACTGCTAAGCAGCATGGTTTTATCACCATTGCTTGTTATGGTAACATAGTCAGCCAGGTTATCGATCAGGCCGACTATTTCAGCCTTGAGGTCATTTTTAGCAGAAGACAGCATTCTATCATTTCTGCTGGCTATTGAAATTGATTTCCGGAATTCATTACACTTATTTTCCAGTGTTAAACGTGTAGTCTCTGCTTCCGGAAACTTTTCATTCCCTTTCAGGCTATCCGATATGCGATCACCTATTCCAAGTGTTTTTAGATCGCTCGCACGTCTGTACGATTTTTGAATTTTAAGCTTCATAATACTGTCATTTAATAGTTTAAAAAAATAACGTTTACTAACAGCCTGCAGGACTGACAAACCGGTTAAAAACGCGCGCCGGTTTACATGGCAAATAAACGTTATAAAACAATTCCCAACCCCTGACACCCCTTACAGTACCCCTTTTAATATATTGATTATGAGCGAGAAGAATTTTAAAAAAAGTTTTCAGCATCCTGTTTTCCGTTTAAGTACCCTTACAATTGGTAATAAAGGGTTCTCCGTTCAGGTTTTGCTGTTCTCATTATGTAAATACCGCCTATACGAATGAAATTTTAGGGTGGTTATTTGAAATAAAGCACTTACAAGTAAGATTAGGGATGTAACAATTTGCATTTATGCACTTGCAGTGCGAGTTTACACCTTTGTTGAACAAGAGTTAGCCTTCTCCAGTCAGGAGTAGCTTAACTCCCAACCGGAGAAGGCTGCTACCCGAACAACAAGAAGGATAATCAACACTGCGGAAGCCCAAACCTCGCATGCTAACAATAAAACTCATGATACAAAGCACAAAACACACAAAACAAAATGAACAATTCATAAAACGAGGTACTAAACTCACTATGCAAACAAGAAAACTCATCCTGCAAAAGGAGAAAATCGAAAATCCATACCTATCACCACAAAAACCACCGCCATCAGCCGCTCAGCACAACCATTCCAACACAAATAGAAACTTGCTAACTTAACAGTATGAAAAAACAAAGCGCCGGCATATTGCCTTATAAGCTCGTAAAAGGGAAACCATTCTTTTTTATAGCGCATCCCGGCGGTCCGTATTACCGGAATAAGGATGTGGGCTTCTGGAGCATTGTAAAAGGTGAAATGGACGAGGGAGAAGAAGCCCTGCGCGCGGCAATTCGCGAGTTTAAGGAAGAAACCAGTCTTGACGTTACCGGCCCTTTGACGCCCCTTACCCCTGTAAAACAAAAAAGCGGCAAACTGGTACACGTGTGGGCTGTAGAACAAGACTTTACCATAGACAATGTAAAAAGTAATACTTTCACGCTGGAATGGCCACCCAGGTCGGGCAAAACGGCGGAATTTCCTGAAATGGATAAATTTGAGTGGTTTGATGAAGCTACTACCCTGCTTAAGTTACTTCCAGGACAGGTACCGTTTGTTCATGAATTATTAGCTCACCTGAAGGCCACCACTAAAAAATAATAATATGGAATTAAAGCCCACTTACGGAATCGGAGATTTTAAATTTGGAATGAAGGCAGCAGACGTAGTTGCCAAACTCGGTAAACCCGATAAAACGTACGAAGATGAAGAAGATGAGAACGAGTTGATTTACCAGTATAACAAAAGCAAATTAAAATTCACCTTCTACCAGGATCATGATGGCAAGTTGGGTTATATCACCTGCTCAAACACCCAACTCACCTATCAGGGAAAGCCCGTTATACAAGCGCCTGTTGATGTAGTTATCAAAGAAGTGTTTGCAAACATCAAGGACTGGCAGGAAGAAGATTATAACTCTTTTACTACTTACATCAGTGAAAAGCAGTGGCTGGTTATAAATGCCGAGTATGATGAAGTAACAGATGTTGAGTTGGGAGTACCGGTTAAGAATGATGAGGAGTATGATTGGAAGTAGGGTCTGACTGTTATACTTAAAGTTTATATTACGCAAACGCTCCAGGGATGGGGCGTTTGGTGTTTAGTAATTGCTAGCTATAAAAGAAGAAAGCGACTCACGCCGCTTTAAATGTTTTCACAACGGAATAATCCTTATTGTGACTTGCTTCAAATTATATTTTAAAAGTAACGCCTTTTATTGTTCCATCAAAATATTATACCCAAATTCCAGGTTTCGATAATACATAACCATCTTTTTTAGTAACCGAATCGGGGAATTGAGCATCTTTCAATTTCTTTCGACCTATAGTCATACACCCCTTGGCCACATTTTTTACGCTCATATTAAATCTATTAGGAGGAAAGGCAACGAATACCCGTTTGTTTGGATATAATGCATGAATTGAATTAATAGGAGGAACCAGGTCACTATCGCCAGTTATAAGGAATGCTGTATCATATTTATCTTTAAATGCATCCTCCATCAATGCTACTGCAATATTAACATCAGTCATTTTTTCGTTTGAATAGATATAATTATGACCGCACCTCCGACACTGTTCATTATGAGCTTGGTAATTACCATAAATGATTCTAAAATTAGCGAGGGTTTCTAAAGCTTCAATATATACATTCTGTCGACGTTCTTTAGGAGGATTATTTCGAACCCTGGATGTAAAATAGTTTGTGTAAATAAGAGATTGTTCAGGCTTTAGTAAAGACATGGAGAGGTTTTGAACGTTTAGCCATAATGTATCATTCCCACTTGCTTTCATTCCAAAATAAAGATTAAACCCATCGACATAAGCAATAACTCGTTCTAGTTTTTTATTTGAAATTTCCATACTAAAAGTGTATATTTGTAATACAAAAACAGCTCCGAAGATAGCATCTTCGGATCGACGCTCCGGAAACGGAGCGTTTCGCATTTAAAGAAGTACCGAATTACTTAAAGTGATACTTTTCCCTAATTGACCTTCATCAATATTATCCTTCAGAAAGTCCTGTCATAAACAAAATCAGAAAGGTTACAATTCAACAAGTGTTAATTACTAAAAATATCTTTTACTTTTTAAATACAATCAATTAACAATTACAAATTGGGTGTTTTAACCCTTTTTGTATTAAATGATTTTCGATTACTTTTAAGAATAAGGTATATTCTTTGGAATTGGAGGGGAATCTCAAACAAAACTATACATGAAGTTTGGGTTACAAAACTGTTATGAAATCTTAGTTTCAACTTAAGATTTCATAACAGTGAATTGAAACAAGTCACAACATACACCTCATTTAATATATAATCTTGGCGTATAATAAAAGAAGATAAGCGATAATTATCACCAAATTAGGGTTTGGACCCCTTCTTCAGGATTTGGAGCTCCCATTTACTGCCCTTCTTTTAGCAAACATAGGAAATTTAACTAAATGAGGTATATTAAAGCGTGTTTTTTTAATTTTACATTAGCGAAAGCGTAAATGATCTAAAATGAGTAAAAAAATCTTAGGTCTCGATCTCGGCACTAACTCAATAGCATGGTCATTGATAGAACAAAATGTTGAGCAAAAAACCGGAAAAATCCTTGGTGCCGGATGTCGGATTATTCCAATGTCTCAGGATATGCTTGACAAATTTGGCAGTGGCATATCTATTTCCCAAACGGCGGAACGAACCGGATTTAGAAGCACACGAAGATTAAGGGAGCGGCATTTGCTACGCAGAGAAAGGTTGCACCGGGTATTAAACATACTTGGATTTCTTCCAGAACATTACGCCAGTCAAATAGACTTTGATAAAAGGCCAGGTCAATTTCTCCCGGAAAAAGAACCAACGCTGGCTTACAAATATGATAATGAAACCGGCAAAAGAGAATTTCTATTCAAGAAATCCTTTGAGGAAATGCTGGCTGACTTTAAGCTAAATCAACCACAATTATTACAGGATGATAAGAAAGTACCTTATGACTGGACCATATATTATCTACGAAAAAAAGCGCTCCGGGAAAAGATAGAAAAGGAGGAGCTCGCGTGGTTACTGTTGCACTTCAACCAAAAAAGGGGCTACTATCAGGCAAGAGGAGAAGATGAAGAGGAAAACGCAGGAAAACTTGTGGAATTCCATGCATTGAAAGTGGTTGATGTTATAGCAGACGAACAACAAAAAGGAAAAAGCGATACCTGGTATAGTGTAATCCTGGAAAACGGGTGGATTTACCGGCGATCCAGCAAAACACCACTATTTGATTGGAAAGGAAAGATTCAGGAATTCATTGTAACAACCGAACTAAACGAAGATGGATCAGTAAAAACCGACAAAGAAGGCAAAGAAAAAAGAAGCTTCAAAGCAGTTGACTCAGAAAAAGATTGGGTTGCTATTAAAAAGAGTACAGAAGATAAGATTGAGAAGAGTTTCAAAACAGTTGGTGAATACATTTACGAAACGCTGCTTCAAAATCCTAATCAGAAAATAAAAGGTAAATTGGTTCGCACCATTGAACGTAAATTTTATAAATATGAACTGGGAAGAATACTGGAAAAGCAGCTAGCTCTTCATGCTGACCTACAGAACAAAGAACTATACAATGCCTGCCTGCAAGAATTATACAGGAATAATGAATCCCATAGGAACAATATTAGTAAAAAGAACTTTTCACATCTTTTTTTAGAGGACATCCTTTTTTATCAAAGGCCTTTAAAAAGTAAAAAATCACTCATAGGAAATTGCAAATTTGAAAAAAGAGTATTCAAAAAAGAGGGTAAGAAAGAAATAGAACCATTAAAAGGAATTCCTAAATCACACCCACTCTTTCAAGAGTTCAGGTTGTGGAAATTCATCCAGAATTTACACCTCTATCAAAGGGAAAAAATAATAAATGGTAAGGTTGAGATTGACGTGGATGTAACAAATGAGTTTTTAAAAACAAATGAAGATTGGGTTTCTCTTTTTGAATGGCTCAATGAACAAAGGGATATTGATCAGAAAAGCTTTTTAAAGTATCCGGCGTTTCAATTAAAAAAGAATGCAGATCAGTACAGATGGAATTATGTAGAAGATAAAACATATCCATGTAATGAAACTCGTGCTTTGATCAATAATAATCTTAAGAAAGTAAAAGACATACCTCATCAATTCCTAACCAGAGAGCTGGAAGAAACACTATGGCACATTCTTTATTCCGTTGAGGATAAAAACGACCTGGCCAAAGCAATTACAACCTTTGCCACAAAAAATAATCTTAGCGAAGAATTTATAGAACAGTTCAAAAAGCTACCACCCTTTAAAAAAGAATACGGCGCCTATTCTGCAAAAGCCCTAAAAAAACTGCTTCCTTTGATGCGAATGGGGAAACTCTGGTCAGAAAAAGCAATTCATTCCGAAACCAGGGATAGGATCGAAAAAATATTGACCGGTGAATATGATGAAGGCATTAGAGACCGTGTTAGGGATAAGTCACTACTTCTTTCACAAATAAGCCATTTCCAGGGATTACCAGAATGGCTTGTGACCTATATTGTATACGACCGTCATTCGGAAGATGAGCATGGGAAAAAATGGAAAGAAGTAAAAGACATTGAACTATTGGAGCAACACAGCCTCCGCAACCCGGTTGTTGAGCAAGTGATCAATGAAACCTTGCGGGTAGTAGGTGAAATATGGAAACAATATGGTCATAATGAGAATAATTTTTTTAGTGAAATTCATATTGAGCTAGGAAGAGAAATGAAAAACACAAAGGCCGACAGGGAAAAGCTTACCAAACAAGTACAGGAAAATGAAAACACCAATTTACGGGTAAAGGCCCTATTGATAGAAATGCTGAATGATGTAAATTATGAGAACGTACGCCCCTATTCTCCCATGCAGCAGGAAATACTGAAAATTTATGAGGAAGGTGTTTTAAATGCCGAAGAAGGGCAAATACCTGATGAGATCATGAAAATATCAAAATTGGCTCAACCTACTTCATCAGAATTGATGCGTTACAAATTATGGCTCGAACAAAAGTATCGTTCTCCTTACACAGGCCAGATCATTCCATTGAACAAACTATTTACACCACATTACGAAATAGAACACATAATTCCTCAAAAACGCTTTTACGACGATTCATTTAGCAATAAGGTAATATGTGAATCAGCAGTAAATAAATTAAAAGATGATAATACCGCATTTGAGTTTATTCAAAAAGAAGGTGGACGCATTGTGGAAACCGGTTTAGGCAATACTGTAAGAATATTCACATTGGATGAATATGAAAAATTTGTAAAAGATAATTATGCTCACAATAGAGGTAAAATGAAAAGGCTGTTCATGGAAGACGTTCCGGAATCATTCATCCTACGCCAGTTGAATGACAGCAAATATATCAGTCGGGTAGTAAAAAATCTGTTAAGTAATATTGTGAGGGAAGAAAACGAGCAGGAAACGACCTCAAAAAATGTTATAATAACCAATGGAATAATTACTTCGAAACTAAAGCAGGATTGGGGTTTAAATGATATCTGGAATGAAATAATCACTCCCCGCTTTGAACGATTGAATACATTAACAAGCAGTCAAAACTTTGGCGAATGGGTAAATAAAGGTGGCAACCCGGTTTTTCAAATTCAAATGCCATTAACGCTTCAAAAAAAGTTTAACAAAAAACGGATCGATCACCGCCATCACATCCTGGACGCCATTATAATAGCCTGTACAACACGGGATCACATCAACTATTTGCATAATGAAAGTGCACTGGGAAAAAAGTCAAGGGAAGAAAAGGACAAAAAAAGATATGATTTGAGAAGCAAATTGTGTTTAAAAAAATACAATGATGACTCCCGAAAAAATTACAACTGGATATTCACCAAGCCATGGGAAACAGTTACTCAGCATGTAAAAGAAACAATGTTCAGCATGGTGCCCAGCTTTAAACAAAACCTGCGGGTGATAAATAAAACTCAAAATCATTATCAATCCTGGCAAACTGACTCGCAGGGCCAGCTAAAGAAAAAACTGATTCTTCAAACTAAGGGCGACAGCTGGGCTATTAGAAAACCAATGCATAAAGACACGATCTCAGGACTTGTTCAACTAAAACAAAAAAAGACTGTTTCATTACAAACCGCATTGGAATCATGGGAAAACATTGTT
>CBIMFG010000155.1:0-7483 GCA_966243125.1 uncultured Niastella sp. | reverse complement strand
AAGAGGACAAAAAGGACCAACGCGTGCCAAACCAAAAGTTTTGTAGACGGTCGGTGAATGATCCACAACAATAGGGCGAACCAGGCCATACTCAATGCCGTAAAAAGACAATCGCTGCTGATCAGGTTGGCCAGGTGCAAAAACAGCGGGTTGAACACCATAAAGCACAATAAGAAGTACTGCACTATTTTGCCTGGCTTGTAAAAATAGAAAAGCGTAAATAATAAATAGAGCGTGGCACATTGAATCATCAAATATTGAAAGATCGCAAGAACATAATCTGTTCTATTGAAAACACTAAACAGCCGGAGAAATTTGGAATAGCCTATTGGATAGGTATTAATATTCAAATTTTCTTCCGCGGCTTTTATATAATAAAAGGAATCGCCATGAATATAATTGGCATAGGGGTAGAGGTATTTAAAAACAGCAAACTGGATGACAACGGCAATGGCAGAAAAGAGTATAATTCTCCTGTTCTTTTTGTCTCTGAAAAGAAAATCTTTGAAGGACTGTTCATTCATAAAATTAATTTTGAATCGTTAGTGATCGTCGTTATATCTGCCTCCTTGCTATGCATCAGTAGTCACAAATGTTTTTTGGGGTTTTTCAACAGTGAGCTTATTGTTAAACAGGCCATACTTTAAGATGCAATAGATGGCCCTGAATCCATCCTTCCATCCAATTTTCTTTCCCTCGGCAAATGTTCTTCCGTAATAACTAATGCCTACTTCATAAATCCGTATCCCAGGTACCATCGATACTTTTTGAGTTACTTCTGGTTCAAATCCAAATCTCTTTTCATGCAGGTAAATTCGTTGTATAATGGAAGTACGGAATAATTTATAGCCCGTTTCCATATCCGTCAGGTTCAGGTTACTCATCATGTTGGAAAGAAAGGTAAGAACCCGGTTACCGATTGAATGCCAGAAGAAGAGGATGCGGTGAGGATTGCCACCCGCAAATCTTGACCCGTATACTACATCAGCCGATCCAAGTACTATAGGTTTCAACAAAGTATTATACTCGCCTGGATCGTATTCAAGGTCGGCATCCTGCACCAGCAGGTAATCGCCCGTTGCCTGCGCAATTCCTGTATGGATAGCCGCTCCTTTTCCCTGGTTAACTTCGTGCTTTATATATTTGAAAAAGTTTATCGCAACGTTCGGCGTTGAATTCATGTAATTGTATAGGGCTGCTTCGGTGTTATCTGTGGAGCAATCATTCACGACAATTACTTCTTTTTCTATATTTCGGATAAGCTTCACTTCGTTGATACGGTCAAGGACCAGAGAGATAGTCTTTTCCTCGTTATACGCCGGTATGATGATGGACAATCTTTTGATGAATGTATTGGACAATCCCTTTTCCCCTTCAACGCCGGCACTGGTGTCAAATGCGTTAGAACCCTGCGGAATAGCATTATGGTGTTCGATGGTGGACATAACATTGGGTTTGTGAATCAATAATTAGATACACATCGTATATACTCAAATTGATTTCTAGCTGCTATTACAAGTGCCGTATTGGCTGCAACTGGAAAGTTGCGGCGTACCGGCTGGAAACCTTATCCAATATGCGATAAGTCGTTATCTGTCAAGGACAGAATAGATTCTGGTGTCGCTTGCTATATAGTACCTTGTCAGAGCAGTCTTAAATAATGTTGGGTAATATGCCTGAGTGAAAGTGATCAGGCGGGCTCGAAAAGCTGAAAGATATTTTTACAATCATTCGGATAAGTTTTTGATTCATTCAATATGGTTCAAAGAGGGCTATGGATTAAAACGTGCAGATCAATTGAAGGGTTGATAAAACCTGTACGTTGCTTATTTGAAGTTGCTAGTAGTTTGTAAAGGCAAGTTACATCAGGAATTGCGGCACTTTGGAAATAATATGCGGCACTTTGGAAATATTTTCTTTACTTTTTTAAGAAATAAATTGGGGTGTGCCATTCAGTTACTATAGGGGGAACCAGATGGTCATCTTGGGAAAGAGTGGGGCAATGCCGGATATGGACGGTCATTCTGAACTTGATTCAGAACTATTTCATCGAGGCTAAAAAACAATAATAATCAACTCGATAATCTATCAGATGGCACGCAGTGCCGTATCTGCAAGTGTTATTGTAGAGGAAGCGCTAGGGTCATTCCGGCCCCCGAGCCGGAGTTTTCCAGGTGGCGCAAAGCGCCATACCTGTTCACGGCATGCATTTTTGAAAGTACTAATATCCCACTGCATATTACTCTTTTTCCTGCATGAAATTTTGATATTCACATTGGCCCTTGTTTCGCCATTCATAAGGAGTCATCTTTGCCAGCTTTTTAAATTGCCTTTCAAAATTCCTGCGGCTGATACCCACTCTGCTGGCTACCTGTTTAATGGTATAATGAGTGCTTATTAAAAGCTCCTTAGCTACCTCGATGCGGTACCAAAGCAAATATTGTTTGACGGACATTTGAGTAATCTTATGAAATAGAAAGTTAAGCGTAACCTTATTCGTGCCCAGTTGTGTTGCCAGTTTTTCAACAGAAAGGCACTTGTGGTATTCTTTTTCAATGATGGCTTTAACACACCAGGCCTTTTCAAGATCGTGATCAGTGAAATGCATCAGGAAGAGGTTTTAGGCAAGACAGAATAATTTGAAACAGAGAACACGCGCATAACTAGTTTTCAAAAGAAGGGAGGATCGCTTATGATTACATCCGATTCTATTTTTCCTTAAATGGTTCAAACCCAAAGCGTTTCCTGAAATCATCAATGAATGTTCGTGGCCGTCTGTATCCCAGCGTAGTAACCACTTTGGTAAGAGTAACATCTTCACAATCCAGGAGGCGCAGGGCAAACATCATTTTAGCTTCGAACTGGTGCCTGGATAATGGGTGCCCATAGATCTCTTTAAATCCGGCAGTGAGTTTATGCCTGCTTAATCCAACGCTTTTTGCAAGCTGGTGCACGGTCAATGTCTTCTTGGAACGAAGTAATTCAGCAGCATCGGATATACGGTTGGCTTCGTTTATGGTGAGCGTAATCCCTATTGTTTCCTGTTCAGGGATGGATGACTGAATGCCGGATTCGATCAGCTTATTGCCAATGATAAGTGCATCTTTTTCTTCCTTATCCTTAAGAAAGCACCAGTCCAATAATTCCTCCTGCCAGCGCCAGACGTGGATAGGCGCTACTTTGCTGAGTGGGCTTATTTTACCGGGCTGTCCTTTGTGCGCTTTGGTGATGAAGGCTTCTGTTTGAGGAAAATATTGGAGCAAATAGCTGGAGAAATCTTTTTCAATAAGAAGATCTAGAAAAATAAAACTTTCGCCAACATTCATTGGGTATTCGGACAGAGGGTTAGGGTCATAAAACATATTATAGCTGCGTTCATGAAAAACCTGTTTGCCCAATTCCTTTGTAAACACCTGGTGGGAATGATTGTGCCCTATCCGGAAGGTGATGGATGGGGTGTCGTTGGCAATCGTTATCCAATCCTTTTCAGGAGAAGTAAAGCAATGATAGCGGATGGTAAAGTATTGGGTTTTGAACTGCTGGATAAAGTAGCAACTGGCGTTTTGAACAGGTGTAAATAAAAACACCTCTGCGCCTGGAAAGAAATGCTGGCTGGTTGTGCTCGATACCTCGTGTGTAAGAGACAACTCTCCCCAATTTTTCGAATAAAGTCTGATAGACATAGATTAAGGTTTTTGTACTGGAATTCAATGATGAACATTAGGTAACGGTTAGGTAGCACCAAGGAACAAAACGTAAGGGCTACCCGAATTTCTTGTACTGTTCTTGTAAGGGGATGGCTAATTAAAATTAGAGACAATTAGCGGAACAAATTCTATGAAAACGATATTTATATTTTTCTAAACCTTAAATACGTGTAAGTTTTCCAGTTAGAGGTATCCAAAAATAAATCAGCTTTTTGGATAAAGGTGTTTGCATTTTTGGTGTTTTCATAAGCACCGGTCTTACACTTTTCAATAATTTTAGTGGGACAATATAGAGTAATAAATATTCTCAAGAAGGACCAATCCGCATGTTTTAAACAACCGGATCTACACGCCGATGCAGCAATGGCGTGTCATGATGAACAACTTTGTAATCTTGTAGTGTAGATGGGGCCGCATAACAGGAGTTGAGTAACCGGGCAGCCAGCTATGAACGAAGTTATTTTCCTTTCTTCCTGGCCTTTTGTCGTTCGGCCATACGTTCCCTGATCGCGAATTCAGCAACTTTCATCACATCTACCTGCAGATTTTCAGATAGGGTAATGAGTTCATCAACAGAGGTAGTCCCAATATTGGCCCTTCGATTTTCTAAAGTCGCTTTATGGATACCCATCGCCTTGGAAAGGGCTCTCTTGGTCATGGCGTTGAACAACGCGACGAAACCATGACTGTTTTCAATTAAACTTTTTCCAACGATGTAATCCTTCTCCTGATCCATTCACAAATAAAACCGATTCTTATTGAATTTTCGTCAATAAGTACACATAATATCCTAATAAAGTACAAGTTATGTTATTTTACGGTACAATAAATGTAATATAATAGTACAGATTATGTACTTTTGTAGACGGGTTTTTAGTATCTTACCGTACACATATTGTAATTGCCGGAACATCATGCCGATTGGCACGAACGACATATGGAATATACAAAGGATGACATTGGGAGCCATCAACTGGTTAGAAGGAGAAGAAACATGTAAAATATTGTGTATTAATAACTTGCCTGTTTCTAAATAAATAAGTTAAAAAAAAGTTGATTTTCCATTAGTATAAAACCTCGTTTTAGGTGTTTTAATATCGGAAGTACAAGATCCCAAATGGAAAATTCTTCGCTTTAAACAAAGGTCAGGGAAGAATAGCTCCATGTAAAAAGCCAACCAATTCCAAATAATACAAGATACAGGACTGGTCTTTTGTATGTCCATAATGGATATGAGCAAGAGGCTGGTCCTACCAAACTTTATCTGCGAATAAATCGCGCATTTTGGACAGATCACAGGAACCTGGCCAATATGGCTGGTGTTTCCCTTAACGAAAATGGGAATAGAAATAGTGACTATAGGGTGGGGCCTGGAAGTGCCAACATCATGCCTATAGCGCCGGCGTTTTGGACTGAACGCCGGTAATGGATGAAGGTTCCGGCTTTTAAAATCAGGAACCTTCAATGTGATGCTGTCATTGAGGCCCGTTTTAATTCTGTATCCCTTTTCCCATTGCATATCCAGCAATGGAAAGTGCGTCTGTGAACTGTATTGATCGTTACAAACGACTTATTAGATTCCCCAACTGCTGCCATAGCATGTCTATGGCAGAACATACTTTATTGACCATTAAGAACCATTATAACTAAGCCATGATTCCTACAAAGTGTATACTGTTAGTTGCTGTAGTTGTTGGTATGTATAGTTGCCAATCCAGCACTACGTCACCGCCTCCAATAGATTTTACTGTTTTAGCCTCAATTTATATTTTCTTCCTAAAGGAAAAGGTCATGACCACGTATTAATATAGTACGCGGGCATCATTGCAAGAGTTAACCCGCTCTTATCAAGTAGAGTTATCAAAAAGAAAACGATGAGAATGGCTGTAAAGTGTACTGATCCGACCAGACCTTCCTTTGAGGAAATATATCAAAAATATCATCGTCGCCTGATGCTGTTTGCCTGCAAAATGACCGGGGACCAATTGGCGGCTGAGGACATTGCGACTGAAACCCTGTTGAAATACTGGCACAAACAAAGCGACTTTACAAATGAATTCGCAATAAAGGCATTCCTTGATATAAGCACAAAGAATGCATGCGTGAATTATAAACTAATGGTACGTCGGAAGAATGAGAAAGAAAATGGGTACCACAATATAGTCGAGAAGTGTACAGACTCAATTATCAGCCACATCGTTCGGACGGAGTTGATTATTGAAGTATGGAATATTGTAGAAACCCTGTCAACTGAATGCAAAAGGGTTATTTTACTTGCTTATGTAGAGGGCGCAAGCAATAAAGACATAGCCAGGCGATTGAATATTTCAGCCAACACTGTCAAGAACCATAAATACCGAGGAATACAAATAGTACGCGAAAAATTGAAGAGCCAGCGAATGGTTGCAACGGCCCGCTGAGAAGACTACATAACACTCCTAAGCATATAACCAATCAGTACGCAAATAAAGTACCATGCTACCACTACGTAACCAAAAATTGACTATATGAAACGTATTTTATTTTTATTGTTTTGCTTTTCGATGATTACCGCCAAGGCACAGAGAAGTACCTGGAATAAAACAGACCGAAAATATCTATGTGATACATTAAATATCTTTTTTGCAAAAATTGATGACTTTACCGGCGGTTGTAAAAATCAAAAGCTTTGGGATGTAAACGACCCTCGTCTGTTAGGTGACACCTTTGCAATATCAATATCGTTTAAGCCAGAATCTTATGCCAAAACAAAAGCGATATGGAATAAAATAGGCATACCGTTCGCTATGCGTTTATTTCTTAACGGTATACATGAATTTCCTCAATTTAAGGCGATAACGCTTTATTCAAATTGCACAGATAGGGACGAAGTAAAGATGACCTATTTGATCAGAGATAAAATGCTTGTTTACTACGATGATGATAAGAAGAAATGGATTACTGCTGTACCTCCCTGCTGTCGCTAATCAAATCTTTTTAACACTAATCTTTAGCTAACAATATGAGACAATTATTTGTAACATTCGCATTATTGATATCAATCTCTTCTTATTCACAGAAAACAACACGTCTGAGGTCCACTCACAATCCAGAGGACCGTAAATACTTCAATCATAAGTTGGACAGTCTATTTAGGCATGTCCATTGGGAAAAAAATATTGATATGATGAGTGACAAAGACCTCGCACTTTTAGATAAGGAGATTGAATTGGATATAGAGCTTGAACCTGAACCTTATAAACAATTACGGCAACAGATGGATAAAGGGGCTCACGTTATTGCTGGATATTTATTTGCTGGCGTTCTTGTTGAATTTCCACAGTTTGAGCGTTTTATTTTAACCTTGCCTTCCAAGGAAGGCAAGAAGGTCAAAATTACCTTCTTCTTATTTGATGATCATTCAATAGGATTTTATAACGAAACTGAAAAACACTGGTGTAAGATTCCCTATCCGTTACCAGCAAAATGATCTTCTTTAATTAAAGAATACCCCAAAAATTAAGTACTGTGAAAGCATGGATAAGATTTTTGTTTTCTACAATTTTTCTAATTCCTCTACTTGCTGCTTGTCCGGAAAGGAAAGTCTGGCGACCTATTGATAAAGCATCACTTATTGATTATTTAGCCAATCATGATATGAGCCTGGGAACAAACAATAATGGAAAGGGCCTGGTTTATTCATTTTATTTTGATAGTTCGCTTTTCAATGATAGGGAAAGATTGGATAGTAAAACAAACAATGTTTATTATTTAACTTATCGGTCTGCCTTAAAAGG
>CBIMFG010000154.1:0-7494 GCA_966243125.1 uncultured Niastella sp. | reverse complement strand
CAAAACGAAATTAGGACAAAAAAATATTCAATGCGAAAAATATTTATAACCAATTTACGTGCCGGGTGAATATTTAGATGTTTAAATTAGAATAAATTTCTGAAATTGGTGTAAATTTTGTTACCAATCAGGGGTTAACGTTATAGCCTTGTTGGTCACGTCACTATCAGTTTTTCTGGAATACCCAGTTACCATTAATCAAACCTTTTTCATGAATAACAAATATATCGTAGTTGGTATAGACGGTACAGGCTCCCGTGAATGGATGGCTAAAGATGGAAGCAACAGCAGCACCTATAAATTTATTCGCGATGTTCATTATGGCGCCATGGATATTGACCGGCGCTGGTACCATGGCCCCTCCAATGTAATTACCGGAAGCGATACAGAACCCATTCTGCAGGAAGCCCTCAATTTCATTTATCAACGTATTGGCTCTCTTTTCCCTGCTATTCGCACCCAGGCCATCAAACCACTGGAGATGTTTGATGTAAACAGCTGTATGCAGAACCAGGAACGTACCACACATGATTATATGGCTGGCCGCGGCTATTCCATTGCCAATCGCAAACCTGTACAAGTAACACAAAATATGCTGGCACACCAACCGCTTACTACCGATGATGTGCGCGTGGTATTGATTGGGCACAGCCGCGGTGGTTTGGCTACCACCCTACTGGCCAGAATGCTAAGCCCGCTGATACGCGTATATTTTATGGGTTTATACGATTCCGTTGACCGCGAAGGTTGTTTGGATGGCATGAACGTAGAGAATGTAAAATTCGTGGCGCATGCACGCCGTCACCCCGACATGAAATCCCGCACTTATTTTGGCAATACCTCGCTTAAATATATTGGCGTTGATCACGCCGAAGAACGCTTCTTTTACACTTCGCATGGCGGCATGGGCGGCTCTTATGTTACCAAGGCCAAAGAAGTGTCTACATTTGGTGATTCATCCTGTTTGCCTACCATTGATGTGCAAACGGAAGAAGGCCCCATCTCACTGATCAACAATCCCGCTGTAGTTAAACTATTTGGCAAGAAAATGGACCAGGTGTGTATCGATGGCAGCAATGAAGTGGATCAGTTTATGAGAACGCAGGCGAAGAAGTACGGGATTCCGGTTGACTAGTTTATATTCGTTTCAGGTTACAGGTTTCAAGGTACAGGGCGTTTAATGCGGTTTTTCCTGCAACCTGAAACTTGCAACTGCGTTTTCGATTGGCCTACCTACATTCCATCAATTGGTCTATAACATACTCTCCGTAAAAGAATACATTTGTTGGAAATCCCAACAACATGATTCCCATAAGCAACCTCCTCCTTTTCGCATTGGCTGCATTCGGACTGGTGATCAGCCCGGGCCCCAATATGATCTATTTGATTTCGCGTTCTATTACCCAGGGACGTAAGGCCGGATTGATCTCTTTAGCAGGCGTTATTTGTGGTTTTCTGTTTCACATCATTATGGTCTCGTTTAGTTTAACAGCGGTGCTGTTTACTATACCGTATGCATATACTGTATTGAAAACAGCCGGAGTAATTTACCTGTTGTACCTGGCCTGGCAGGCAATAAAACCAGGCAGCAAAAATGTGTTTGAACCCCGCACCGATCTGCAACCCGATACACCCGGCAAATTATTTCGTATGGGTTTCTTTACCAATGTACTCAATCCTAAAGTAGCGGTATTTTATTTATCCTTCTTCCCCCAATTTATAAAACCCGCTTACGGCCCCGTGTTCACGCAAAGTATAACGCTGGGTATTGTACAGATCATGGTAAGTTTTACCATTAACTTTATCATTGTGCTGGTGGCAGCCAAAATGGCCCGCTGGTTCTCCGTCAATCCAAAATGGATCCGGGTACAGAAATGGTTTATGGCAAGCGTGCTTATGGGATTAGCAGCCAAAATGGCTTTGGATAAAGCGAAATAAGTTCTTAGTTCTATGTTCTAAGTTTTATGTTCTGAGAACAAAGAACTCAGAACATAGAACAAAAAAATAATCTGTTAAATTCAATCTAAACTAATTAATCAATCTTCTCTGTCGTGCAATATCTCTGTACTTTAAGGGCATAACCCTAACCATTGCATGAACCGAACTGTACTATTGCTTTTATTTACTGGCCTCTCCTATTCCTACACGTTAGCGCAAACGTATAAGGTTCATGGCAAAATAACAAATACCAAGCTGGAACCATTGGCCTTTGCCTCTGTTCAGGTAAAAGAATGGAAACATGGCGTGGTTACCAAAGAGGATGGCACTTACGAACTACAGTTAGACCCCGGCAAGTACGACCTGGTAATTAGCATGATTGGTTATAAAAGCCAGGTGCTCACCATCATTATTCAAAAAAGCGATTATTTACAAAATATCCTCCTGGAAGCGGATAACTCCAAAGGACTTTCCGAAGTAGTGGTGACAGGAAAATCGCGCGACCGGTCGGAGGAATACATTCGCCAGGTAATTCGCAGAAAAGATTTCATTCAATCGGCAGCTGGGCCTTATTCCTGTATGGTGTATATAAAAGCCGTTCAGGAAGATTCATTAAAAATAAAGGGAAAGAAAAAGCCGGCAAAAAAAGACACTATTTCTGTTATTACGCCCAATGACAACAACCCTGAACTGGATAGAATGGCGATGGCTGAAATTGTATTACAGCTCGATCGGTCGCCACAGGCCATCAAAGAAGAACGGCTGGGTGTTACCCGGCGCGGTAATACAGAAGGATTGTTTTATTCATCAACTACGCAGGGCGATTTCAATTTCTATAACAACCTCATTAAAACACGCTCGTTGTCTGAAACGCCTTTTCTATCACCAGTTAGCTACAGCGGATTGCTTGCGTACCGGTTCAAACTGATCAGAACAGAACATCAGGTCGCCCGCTTATCATTTGTGATCAGTGTGAAGCCGAGTCAGGTAAGCAATGCCACCGTTGAAGGAGAAATAACCATAGCCGATAGTGTATGGGTGATCACGCATACGAAATTGAAGTTTCCTTCTTACCATTTGCCCGAATACGATTTTTTTGAAGTAGAACAACAATATGAATTAATAAATAATATGGCCTGGATGATCACCCGGCAACAGTTCACCTATTATTCAAAAAGTAATAAATCAAAGAAGTCTGGCGTAACCACTGCCACGTATAAGAACTTTGAACTGCACAAACAGTTCAATAAAAAACATTTTGGCGTAGAAGTAAGCGCCACCGCACAGGAAGCGTACGAGAAGGACAGCACCTTTTGGCAGGCCAACAGAACAGAACCCCTGACCGAAAAAGAAGTTCGTTTTATTCAGTATAAAGACAGCATTTACCGGGCCGAGCATACCAAAGCATACCTCGACTCATTAGACAGGCTTACCAACAAGCTCACCTGGAAAAAATGGTTCTGGAGTGGTCAGCAGTTTAATAACCATGAAAAGGAACGGCATTGGATGCTGCCACCATTACCGGGGTTGTTCCAGCCCTTGCAGTATGGCGGCACCCGTATTATGGCAGATGTATTTTATAGCAAGCGTTTACCAAACCGCAAAGGCATCTGGATCTCCCCTAACCTTAGTTATGGCATTCGCAACCACGATATCAACGGCAGTTTGAGCGTAAAGTATTTGTATAACCCTTTTAACCGCGGCATGCTAAAAGTGAGTGCAGGCCGGCAGTTCCAACTGATCTTCCAGGGCGATGCCTGGATAAACCAGATAAAACGCAGCAATGTATACCTCGATAATGCGTTTGGCATTGGTCATGAAGTAGAGCTGTTGAACGGTTTGTTCCTATACACTGATATAGAGTTTGCCTTACGCCGTTCGGTGAGTGATTACAAAACCAATTCGCTGACAGATAGTTTATTTAGCAACACTGAGCTGTTGGCCGATACCACGGCCGTTGATTTTGAGCCTTACAATGCCACTTATGGAAAGATCAGGCTGGCCTATACGCCCCGGCAAAGGTACATTAGGGAACCCAGGGAAAAGATCATTCTCGGTTCGGCCTGGCCAACCTTTTATGTGTCCCTGCGCAAAGGCATACCCGGCATTATGGACAGTAAAGTAAATTTCGATTACCTGGAGTTTGGGATTGAGCAGGAAATAAAACTGGGTCTGGCAGGTATTTCGAACTACAGCATACGCTCGGGTAGTTTCTTCAATACAAAAGACCTGCGGCTGGTTGATTATAAATTTCAGCGCCGGGGTGATCCGCTGCTTTTCATGAACCCACAGGAGGCGTTTCAATCGCTGGACTCTACCTTTCCCGTGTTCAAACGCTTTTACCAGGGACACTACCTGCATCAGTTCAATGGCGCCCTCATCAATAAAATACCTTTGCTTAAAAAATTACAGTTGCGCGAGGTGGCTGGTGGCGGCTTTTTAATAGCGCCTGAACGTTCATTGCGCTATGTGGAAACCTTTGCTGGTATTGAACGGGTGTTCAAATGGCCATTTAACCCGCTCAGTAAATTCAAGCTGGGTGTGTATGTAGTAGGTTCAGCCGCCAACAAATTCAATAACCCGGTGCAATTTAAAATAGGTATTACCAGTTGGAACCGAACGACTGGTAAGTGGAATTAGGTGTTTACATTTGCATGGAAAAATTGAATCACTATGCCTATAGTAAAGCAAGTAAATCCTGTACCTAAGTTAAACGACGACACCGGCTTTAGCAATACCGGTATAATAAACGGCAGCCGGTTTATCAATAAAGACGGAACCTTTAACCTGCACAAAAAAGGCCCCTTCTGGGACCGTTTTAGTATTTTTTATACCATGATCAATTTGCCCCTGTGGCAATTCATTGGTATAATCGTGATCTTTTTCTTCAGCATCAACCTGGTTTTTACCGGTTTTTATTGGCTGATAGGCCCGGGACAATTCACCGGTTTTATATCTGCCACACCCGGCAATGTTTTTAAGGAACTGTATTTTTTCAGTACCGAAACGTTCACCACCGTAGGCTATGGCCGGGTAAATCCCACAGGCGATCTGGCCAACCTGGTGGCAGCAGTAGAAGCCATGAGCGGCTTTTTGTCGTTTGCCCTGGCAACCGGTCTTATTTATGGACGCTTTGCCCGTCCGCGTGCACACGTGGCTTTTAGCAATCATGCAATCATTGCTCCTTATAAAGATAAAACCGCGCTGATGTTCCGGTTTGTTTGTTACAAACAACACCATGCGCTCTCCGATGTTATTGTGCAGGTAAACCTGGCTATGATGGTCAATGAGAATGGAGAATCGAGGTACAGGTATTACACCCTGCCGCTTGAACGCGGTAAAATTGAAAGCATGCCTATGAACTGGACGGTGGTTCACCCCATTGATGAAGAGAGCCCACTGGCTGGATTTACCAGCGAAGACCTGGCAGCGAATGACGTGGAGATCTACGTACTGATAAGGGGCTTTAATGATGTGTACGGCAACACCGTACAACAACGTACTTCCTATACATACCAGGAGATACAATTCAACCGCAAATTCATTCCCATGTATCATGAAACGGCAAATGGCACCGTACTCGAACTGCACAAATTGAGCAAACATGAAGAGGTTAAAGTTCAGGCATAGCTTGAAGCTTGCAGCTTATGGCTTTTAGCTGTATTATTGGCAAATTTCTTGCTTACCATCAGTAACCTAACCCTACAAAGCAATGATAAACCAGGAAGGCATAGCACTCGCTAAAATATTGTGGAATTATCATCAGTTACACCATACACTGGAACAATCTGATTGTATTCTGGTGTTAGGCAGTATGGATACCCGCACCGCCGAACGGGGCGCCGATGTTTACCTGCAGGGATATGCTCCCATTATCATCTTCTCTGGCGGACTGGGAAAACTAACCAAAGACATGTGGGCAGAAACAGAAGCCGAACTGTTTGCCAACATTGCCCTCGACAGAGGCGTTCCGCGCGAAGCCATCTTTATTGAGAATAAAAGCACCAATACGGGCGAAAATATTCTGTTCACCCAACAATTGCTGCAGGAGAAAAACCTGCACCTCAACAGTTTTATAGTGGTTCAGAAGCCTTATATGGAACGCCGCAGCTACGCCACGTTCAAAAAACACTGGCCCGATAAGAAATTACTGGTAACATCGCCCCAACTTTCATTTGGAGAATATCCCACCAACGATATTTCCATTGAAAAGCTCATCAACATGATGGTGGGCGATCTGCAACGGATAAAGTTATATCCTGAAAAAGGCTTTCAGATCTATCAGGAGATACCGGTGGAAGTATGGGAGGCGTATGAGAAACTTGTTAAGATGGGATTTGATAAACAGTTGATGAAATTGTGAGTAGTGAGTCGTCAGTGGTGAGTAGGTTTCCGAATTGTCAGGATTCGCGAAATGTAGCGAGCTAACTCACCACTCACCGCTGACCATTGACCTTATTCAAAAACTACCGTCTTATTCTTATATACCAAAACTCTATCTTCGAAAACAAGATGCAGCGCCTTCGCCAGCACCGCCGTCTCAATTTCTTTCCCCGCTTTCATCATATCCCCAGCCGTATGCGAGTGCGTTACCGGAATGATCTGTTGCGCAATAATAGGCCCTTCATCGAGCTCATTGGTTACAAAATGCGCGGTAGCTCCAATCAACTTCACCCCACGCTCAAACGCCTGCCGGTAAGGACTGGCGCCTACAAAGGCCGGCAAAAAGGAATGATGAATATTTATGATACGTCCCGTATATTTCTCTACAAAATCAGGCGACAAAATGCGCATGAACTTGGCCAGTATAATATAATCGGGTGCGTATTTATCAATTAAACTGCTTACCTGTGCTTCAAACGCATCTTTGTTCTTTTGCTCGTGCGATACCAAGTAAAACGGAATATCGAACCGCTGACAGATATTTTGCAACGTTTCGTGGTTCCCGATCACACACTGCACCTGCGCACCAAGTGTCTTGAAATAATTACGGATAAGAATATCGCCAAGGCAATGGTATTCCCTAGTTACCAGCACCACTACCTTTTTCTCGGGCTGTGGGGTCACATTAATAACTGCATCTGCCGGCAGTATCTGTTTTAGTTTTTCTTCCAGTTGCTGCGGATCAGTGTCCTGTTCTAAATGAACCCGCATAAAAAAACGGTTCTCTATCTTATCAACGTGTTCACGCAAGGAAACAATGTTCAATTGTTCTTTCGCCAGCACCCCCGTAATGCCTGCAACCAGGCCAACCTGGTCTTTACATTGAATAACAACGATCATACAAAATCAATAAGACAGGCAAGATAATCATTTTTTGACGATGCCTTTTACAGATACCGTGTAAACCGATACAATTGTTCTTCGTACACTAATTTTTCAGCAGCATTTTTTGTAAGTAATAACCCTTATTACGGTTTATAATAAATTGACTACATCTTTACCTTTTTAACTATTGATGGTTTCAATTGAATAAAAATGGCGGCAATTTTGCACTGTCGTACCGGATGAACGCTTTTATTGAATTGCTTAAATACTTTTTGAAAACGTAAATAT
>CBIMFG010000153.1:0-7545 GCA_966243125.1 uncultured Niastella sp. | reverse complement strand
TATGAGTTCAGATAAAAAAACAGGCTCCCGATTAATATCGGGAGCCCATTTAATATTATTAACAACCGGCTATTACTTCTGTGTAAGCTGTTGTTGTTTTTTCAGGAATTGCGCCAGGGCCTTGATACTATCTGAGTCAATATAATCAACACCCATATCAATAACAACTTTCCACGCATCATCAAAATCAGGTACGTTCCACAAACGAACTTCTTTGCCCAGGGCATGCGCTTTGTCGATATTAGCTTTCAAACGCGCTGCTTCTTTTTCAGGAATTGGACCAGTTCCTTTCCATTTTGAATAGTTGATGAAGTTATCACTCAACATAGCGATACGAGCAAGTGCATCCTTTGAATATTTAGAGCTTAACAAACCATCAAATACCAGGAATGAAGGATAAGAAATATAGGTATTAGGATCAGGTTTGTTACCACTGATCAATACTTTGAAAGAAGGAGTTTTAGTGAGCTCAGGGTATTTTTGTAAAAGATCAATGATTTTATTTACAGCTGGAACAGCTTCACTTTTGATGTCTAACATCAGGATCAGCTTACGTGATTCATCAGCGTATACATGCCCTTTGTTGGCTTGAATAAAACCCTGAATAGGTTTCAGGTACAGATCTTCCAATGTACGGTGCTGATCAAAATCACGATCTGTGTGGGCTACCAGTAATTCATCACCCGACAACATTACATCCGCTTCAACACTACCAAACTGCAGTGTGTAAGCTGATAGCAAAGGCGATCCTTGCTGATAATCGTTGTGCGAGTGCGCATTGGCTGTTGAATAAGTCTTAGGTTGAGCAAAAACTGTTGTGCAGGATAAAACAGTAATAAATAAAAATAACTTACGCATAAAAAAATAAGATTGGATTTTTTTTGCAGGTTAAAAAGTTAATGATCCATCTGGCAATTCGGAAACATCCTGCAATCGGAGTAATAACTTGATTAGAGTGCGCAAATTACAAATTAAATGTCATTTTCACACATACTAAGCGTAAACATTACCTCTATAAAATAATTTCTTTTATAGTGAGTAATCTTTATACCGAACAAACTCATCGGGCAACATCCGGTAGATGCTCCCATTAAACGGAAACAGGTAAAAAATATTGCAGAAAATCCGCATAATCACTGGTGATGCGGATTGTAAATGTTTGATATACAATATAAAAATTGTATTCAGGGTATACAAAAAACATTCACCATAACTCTTTTTTATCCCCACATACAACCTCTTGCAGGTATTTTCCGACCGCCCTCACTCCATAGGGAAGTCTTTCATTTGTTTTGAAAACGCCTTCGACAATTTACCACTGTTACCTACAGCCCATTCAGCCATAGCATACAAAACAGGTCGTAAGGCTTTACCTGATTTTGACAATTCATAAGTAACAAATGGTGGCACCACAGGCTTTGACTTTCTGATTAACAAACCATCTGCCTCTAATTGTTTTAATTGTTGTATCAGAACTTTTTCAGTGATGGTGGGAATTGATTTCTTCAATTCATTGTACCGTTTTGCGCCTGACAACAGGTTGAATAAAATGATCGGTTTCCAATAACCGCCTATCTTCTCCATAACAAAAGTTACCGGGCATGCAACAAACGCCTGACTCTTGTTTTCCTGAATAGTTGATGCCTCTTTTATTAAAGTCATTGCATACACACTTTAGGGTAAGTACTTGTACAAAAGTAAGTATCATTTTAATTTTGTGCAACAATATTAAACAAGCATACAATGAAAATTACCATTACAGGTTCATTAGGTAACATCAGTAGTTCCCTTACCAAAATGCTGGTAGCACAGGGACATAATGTTAGTGTTATTAGCTCTAATACCAACAAAGCCGAAGCCATCAGGGAATTACAAGCCACCCCATTGATTGGTTCAATAGAAGATTACGCTTTTGTGAAACAATCATTTCAGGGTAGCGATGCGGTTTACCTGATGATACCGCCTAATTTTAGCATTCCTGATTACAAGGCTTTTACCATTACTGTTGGCAAAAACTATGCACGCGCCATACAGGAAGCAGGCATTTCATTTGTAGTTAACTTAAGCAGTTCCGGTTCTCCCCTGGCAGGCCAGCCACCATTGGTGAATTATCAAAACCTGGAAACCTTTCTCGACGAGTTGCCATCACTAAACGTAGTGCATTTACGCCCTGGTGGTTTTTATTCCAACTTTTATGGAAGTATCGGGCTCATAAAACACCAGCATGTTATCGGAAATAATTTTAGCGATACCATAAACATGGTGCTATCACATCCGGAAGACATAGCAGATGCAGCTGCAGAAGCACTATCCACGTGTTCGTTTACCGGTAAAAATGTAAAGTATATAATCAGTGATACTAAAAATGGGCAGCAAATTGCGCAAATTTTGGGCGCGGCTATTGGGAAGCCTGAACTTCGCTGGGTACAATTCACAGATGAACAGTTATTACAAGGACTGATGCAAAACGGTTTTTCAAAAGAGGCAGCTCAGCATTATATTGTTGATATGGGCATTGCGATCAGAGAGGGTTTGCTGGCAGATCATTACGCGCAACATGCAAAGGAAGTAGCTGGCAGCAGGAACTTTACAACGTTTGCTGAAGCGTTTGCCAGAGCGTATCAGCAGGCATAAGAAAAATTGTTACGCAGTACGCCATGGCGTACTGCGCAACAATCTGTATAATTTAATCACATTCTATTCCAAACAGATCAATAAAATCGCTCATCCAGAATTGAGAAACTCGTTTATTATCTATAAGTCTGATGCCCCGGCCGGGAAACTTACATTTTGATTTAAAGCTCTTTGTTTCAAAGGAAAAATCATCATGGTAATAGAAATAAAAATTACCAACATTACCCATGATCTTTGTCTTTACACTATCAGCATAATCACCTGACTTTACATAATAACTGTCCATGCTCTTTTCCAGTTTACTATAATCCTTGCCGTAATGAATTGGAAGCAGTTTGGTAGAGCAAAACAGCGGGTGACCAATTGATTTAAGACTGGCATTATCCAAACAAAACGCAAAAATATTAGTGATACATTCATCTACGCCAACGGCTATATTCTTTATCCGCGATCTGGCATAACCATTCGTACCATACACATAAAACGCCGTATCAAAATAACACCTTGCTTCTTTTTCCAGGGTTTCGTTCCTGATTAATTTATATACGCCTGCAGTATCATAGAACTTCCATTTTTTGGGTAAGTCTTTTTCCTGAGTCTTCTTTGGATAAAACACATCAAAAAGTGTATCCATGATCCCGCGCGGTTTACCTACCTCGTAAAAATTCACCACAAAGGCCGTAGTTTTAGCGGATAGTTCAAAAACCGGATAAAAAAGTTGCTTATTTCCTTCTGATGACCACCACTTGTTTAACTTGTTAGCAGATGGATCAAATTCATATAACTGTTTCTTCAGGGTATCCAGATAGATCCATTGGTCAACAATAAAACGGGTATCAGCACCTTCATCCCGGGATATTTCATGACCAATGCGGTAAACGTCAAATACGCCAGAATCGGTTTTAACCGTATTATCGTACACCCACTCCAACGTAAAATTATTGGCATGCGCCTGCTTAAAAACATCTGTAGAAGCAAACGACATATACATTTTTAACAAGGAATCTGACCAGGTTATTTCGCCCTCTGCCAAATCGCTGACCGCTTTTTCAGGAACAGCTTCCGATGCAATCATTTGCGGTGTGGAATCAACAGTGGAGATTGAGGCATTTTCTGCCGGGGATTCTTGCTGGTTCATGTCCTGACACCCAGCCAAAAGAATGATCAATACTAAGATTGAAGTTAGTTGTTTCATAGTTATAGGATATAAATAACCGTTTTACGGGTTCGGGGCTCAAAGATAGATCAATTCAGTTGAACATGAATATACTTACGGCCCTTCGGCATAACGCTTTTGGGAAAACTATATTGCCAATAACCCTGTTGCGAACAAAATTCAGTCAGCGTACGGCCAGCATTGATTAAAATCTTCTTAAAAGTCATGTAGGATGTTAAGGTAAAAAAAACCTGGCATAATAAATTTGTCGTATTTATTATGCCAGGGATTATATAGTTATTCGTTACTTAACGAACCGGCTCGAAATGATCTTTCCATTCTTTATAATCGTTAACGTATACACTCCGGCAGAAAGCCGTGATACGTTCAAACGGTTATTGGTATTACGGGTAACAATGAGTTCTCTACCTGAAAAATCAAACACTTTTATCAAGGCCCCTGTAAGGTCTTCGGCGCTCTGGATCTTCAACTCATTGATAACAGGGTTTGGATAAATTTGCAGCCCGGCTTTCAATTCTTGTGATTTAGCCGGTGCTACCGCAAATATCCTGATGGAAGAGGCCGCATCATTAAACCCGTTGGTTACCAAACAAGGGTTGTCAATGCTGTAGACTTGTGAGGTGCCCAGGAAGTTATCATCCCAATACATTTGTATCTGGTAGCCGCTGTTGATCTTCAACGATGAAACATCGTCGTTGGCAATACCCAGCTCCTGCAACTGACTAAGGGTATAATTACCTGGTGACAGCGATATGGCACCACCTAAATAATCACAATCTCTATATACAGTAGCAGCGGTAACCGTACCAATTGCACTTATTTTCAGTGAAGAGGTAAGATCGTTAAAATTGTTAGCTACCAAACAGCTGTTATCAGCAACCAGCGTAACCACATTACCGCCAAAATTATCGTCATTAAATAACTGGATCTGGTAACTGCCGCTCACCTTTAATGAGGAAATATCGTCGTTGTTAATACCCATGCTTTGCAACTGGCTTAAGGTATAGCTTCCTGGCAATAACCCAACCGCTGTGCCATTGTAGTTGCAATCTTTATACACCGTTACTACCGGCGCATTGGTTACACTAATGGCTGCCTGTGTAAATGCCTGGGCGCCACGATCATCAGTAGCGGTAGCAGAAATCGTATAAGTGCCTACTGCTACGTTGTTCCAGGTATAAGAGTAAGGCGCTGTGGTTGCTTCACCCAGCTTAGTGCTGCCATTAAAAAATTCTACTTTGCTGATAGTACCATCCGCATCTGCTGCATTCACAGTAATAGTAACTGCCGCTGGCGCTAAGAACTTACTGCCCGTAACAGGTTTCAGGAAGCTCACAGTGGGCAGCTTGTTGAACGACAACGTGCGAATGCGCAATGAAGAAGTAGAATCATTCAGGTTATTAGCCACCAAACAAGCCGTATTAGTGGTAAAGCTGGTATAGCTGCCTTGCAGCGCATTGTTCTTGTACAGCAATACTTCATATCCGCTGGCAACAGTGAATGAAGAAATGTCTTTATCCTGTATGCCACTGGCCACCAGGTCGCTCATGGTATATGCACCAGGCGCTAAACTTACCGAATAGCTGCCGGTATAATTACAATCTTTATAGAAAGTAGTTACTGAATTGGCTGCTACGCCGGCAACGCTACCACTGATTGAATAATAACCAAGCGAACCGTAATTGGTATAACCGGTAGTAGTTTGATTGCCAAATCCTATACCTGTAACGGCCACAAAATAAGTACCTGGCGCCAGGTTAGCGCTCAGGTTGGCTGTTAACCCGTCGGGGTTGGAAGCAGTTACTACCAGGCCGGCACCGTCATACAAAGTAGCCTGTATATCGAGATTAGCATGTTTCTCTGCAGGGTTTATATTCAATGAAACCGCACCACCTGTAGTGGTAAAACTAAAGAAGTCGGCATCGCTGGTGGTTTCAATAACACCTGAACTGAAGGCGCTTCCGGTGCCGCTGATTGAAAGCGGCGTTGCACCTGCTTTTGCATTACTATGATCATCGGTGCGGTACCCTACTCCATTGGCATTATTTGAAATAATGGCCAGATCATCCTGGGTTTGGCTGCTATTGGCATATTCGCCCTTACTCCATTGTACAACCGGAACATAATAGCCCGCTCCCATAATAGGCGCCCAGCTTCCCTGTCCCGCATAATACTCTTCAACAGGACTGGTTCTGCCGTCGTGGCTCAGGCCAAATGTATGGCCTACTTCATGCGCACCGGCGTCACCAGCGCCTTTTACGCCACCATTAAACACCCAGCAAGGTGTTTCGTTGCCCCAGGTAAATGAATTTAAATAAGCTACGCCGCCTGAACCGGGTCCGGCCGTGTTGGTAGGTGTAAAAATGCAACGCATGCGGCGGTTAGCCGGGTATGAATTGTACACCGCTTCACTGGTGGTAATATTGAGTTTGAATGGCCTGAAATCTTCACTGATCAGCTGCCACACTTCATATCTTTCTGCATCTGTTAAAGTACTGGGTGCGGCATTAATAGGAATTCCACCATTCCAGATGGTTCCCGATACGTACTGTCCGTCATAGTCGAGCAGCACAACACCATTGGCATTGGGAAAACTTTGCAGGTTATACAACTGCCCGGGCATTAATGCTGCAGCGGCATTGCTGATGGCTGCGCTGGCCGGCGCTTTTTCATAATCTATACACAACACCTTGTGAATATCGGTTTCTGTGATGTATACATTGCCGTTATCGTCTGAATTATACGTGTAAGCCTTTTTTGTATTGCGAAGAACAATATTTCCCTGAACACGCAGGCCATCGAACCTGATAAAAAAGGAAGAACCCGGCACATTTTCAATTTCTCCGGTAAGGAACTCCTGACCGGCAGCCAGTGATTGACGGAAGTTTATTTTTCCGGGTAATGAATCGGCTGTACTTATCCGCAACTGCAGCCTGCCTGTTATCCGTTGTTGCGGCGCGGTATTGATCTGTTTACGAAGCGCCGTTAATAACTCCGTCGCTTTTCCCAGCAATACTGGTTTTACCTGGGCATAGCCTGCCATGCTAAATAGCAAACTACCCAAAAGCCATAGTGAGAGTTTTTTCATACTACTTGGTTTTAAATGGTTAAAATGAAAAATCGTAAGGGGGGAAAAGTGCAGAGAATAGGTGTTCGCGTGCCGTTACCGGCCCGATATAGCAAGCTGCCGCCAGGGCAATATGAAGAAGGATTTAAATAAGGGTGTGCTTTCGGGGCTGCGAAGATATCTTGTTTTGCAGGTAAAAAATCACATTATTAAATCTTTCATTTAAATTAAACGAGGTTATAATTCTTCATCAGTTTAATGTAATTTTCTTGCCGGTTTTACTACTAACTGTATCATAACAACCAATTTTAGAAAACTCCAACAATCAACAGTATATGGGATTATTCGATTTTATCAAAAATGAATTTATTGAGGTCATCGACTGGGTTGATGACAGTAACAATACAGTCATTGCCAAATTCCCCGACAAAGGAAATAAGATCATGAATGGCGCCCAGTTAACGGTTAGGGAATCGCAGGTTGTAGTGCTGATGAACGAAGGTGAGTTTGGCGATGAATACAAACCCGGCCGGCATGAACTGAAGACCCAGAACATGCCCATAACCACCACGCTTAAATCATGGAAATATTTGTTCGATTCACCTTTTAATGTGGATATCTATTTTGTAAGAACCAAACAGTTTACAAATTTAAAATGGGGAACCTC
>CBIMFG010000152.1:0-7575 GCA_966243125.1 uncultured Niastella sp. | reverse complement strand
TCCCAATTATTCACGTCATAAAAATTGGTACTTGCTCCCCCCACCCAATTGTAAGTTTGGGCATTCGAGAAATGGGTAACTAAAAAAAATGAGACCGCAAAAAAAGCAAATCTCATTTTTACAAAAGTAAAGTTGTTCTTCATTGTTTATGGTTTTTGGTTAATTATTTCGATTTTACTTATGCCACTTATCGCTTTTAACACATTCTATTTTAAGTCAATATGTTTAATGTACAAACAACACTTGTAAATCTTATCGCAATTAACATCAAAATACATTTACTACTATCCTGCAGTAACCTGCAAAACTTCAAAATAAAAAAACGGCCTCAGCAAAACCATTGATTTTACTGAGGCCGAGCAAGATACAAGCTATATCAATTTAGCAAATATAGCTACAACCTATTCTTTCATAAGCTGTAAAAGTACCGATTGTGGTACTTCAAAAACACTTCCATGACGAATGCCGGAAGGAAAAGTCATCTTATTAGAAATATCTTCCCATCCATTTTCACTCTGTTGAATGGTTCCATATTTATGATCGCGGTATTTATCAAAATATACGATCCACTGATTATCCTTTTTTATTACCGTGGGACCTTCTGCCCAGTAATTGCCGGTAATTGGTTTGGAAGGCGTGCTGTAACCACCGGTGAGGGTGGTGCTGGTGGCCGTGCGCAGGTTCTTCTGCGCCGGGTAGCGTGTTTCATCTTTCAGGAACATCACGTACTGGCTGCCATTTTTTTGAATGGTGGCATCAATTACATTAAAGCCCTGGTTGTATAAAACAGCTGCTTTGCTGAAGGTTTTAAAGTCGTTGGTAGTTACATAATAAATGCGATGGTTCTTATCGCTGGCGGTATCGCCATTGGGAAAACGGCCGGGAATGGTGGTGGCCCAATAGATCATGTATTGTTTGCTGGCGTCGTCGTAAAAAACTTCGGGCGCCCAGGTATTGAGGGCAGTGGGTTCCCGCTCCATTACGGGAATGGTTTGTTGGGTGCTCCAATGAATGAGGTCTTTGGAAGAAGCGTAGCCGATACTTTTTTCGCTCCAGCTTACCGTCCAAACCATATGAAAAAGCCCATCGGCCCCGCGAATAACGCATGGGTCGCGCATAAGTTTATCTTTCCCGGCGGTGGGTGTTAAAAAGGAACTGTCATTTTTCAATGCGGTCCATTTTAACCCGTCGGAACTCCAGGCCAGGTGCAAGCCATCTTCACCATTGCCTTTGAAGTAGGAAAAGAGGTAAACAGATTTGTTGCTTTGTGCAGTTACGAGCGTGATTTGGGCAAAAAGGAGTAGAAGCAAGCATAGTACTTTCATGCTGGCAAGATAGTATAAATCCGGATTTCAAGATGCAGTTACCGGTTACCAGTCGCCAGTTACAGGTTACAGGTTTCAGGTTACAGGTTACAGGTTTCAGGTTCCAGGTTACAGGTTCCAGGTTACAGGTTCCAGGTTACAGGTTGCAGGTTACAGGTTGCAGTGGTTTTCTTATTTCACGTTTCATGGTTTCACGGTTTTTACTTGTAGCCTGTAGCTTGGAGCCAAAATCTGCTATAACAACGATACCCATAATTACCAGAAAGCTGATCACAAAGATGCCACCGGTAAAAACAAAAGGATTGATCTCATACCAGGTGGGTTGCGGAGAAACGTTCATCCCGCGTAATTTAAATTCAAAGAATGCGCCGGTTATAAATATGGCATTGAGGAAAGACGCTACGATGAAATAAGGCCAGTTTTTTCGCATGGAAGAATGGTGTGAAGGTTTATAATATGATTGATTACATGTTTATGTCGTCGTAGTACACCAGGAACCACTTGCCGCCTTTCAGTTTGAACCGGCGTTCTACTTTAAAGCCGCTTTGATCTATCCAGAATTTTTCGGTGACCAGGGAATCAGACATCGTAAGGCTGTGCCTGCATTCCGTGGTATCGGTATCAAGGCTTACCGGTGTTTTTAAAAACTCCCAGTTCTTTTTCGACCACCGGGTATTGTCTACATCGTTCACACATTGTCCATCTATTGGGAAGGGTATTCTTGACAATTGAAAACCTGAGTCGGTATGAAACTTTGTATTAAAGCTGTCGAATGATTCTGCGCCGGGGATATTAGTGCTTAGGGTATCGATGGTGGGTGGGGCCGCAATGGGCATGGCAGCTTTTTTGTTATCACTCCTGTTACAGGCGAACATTACGCTTACAAACAAAGGAAGAAACTGGTAAGGTTTCATAGTGATCAAATTAGGTTTTAGAATAATATCGCACCAGTCAGCTGATATCTTCTAAAATCCAAATACCGGGCCTTTTCTAAATAATGTTGAAAACTTGTTCGCGGCCAGGAGTTGATAGGTTGACGGAGTTAACAGGTTGACAAGACAGAAAATTATTTATACTATAGCCAACCGCCAGATTACTAAAATGGCGCAAACAGTCAGGGCCTCTATGATCCAAATGTAATTTACATTTCCTTTGGTCCAGGATTTTATAACAGAATCTACCCCCAGCAAGATCAGTAATGCCGGAACAAAAATCAATAGGCCTAATCCTTTTGAGCTGGCGATAGTAATAATACTAAACACAATTGGTATCAAACAAAGAACTGCTGCTACAATAAAGGGAGAGCAATGGTACATTAAATGCTTCTTCATAAAGGGGTCAATCAGTAAAGGGGTTTTAAAAAGATATTCGTTTGGATCAATAGTTAGCAACCAGTAGTCACATGCATGCCCATCACTTTCAATAATTGATTTTTTTCTGCCGGTTTTGATAAATACAACGTAGGTACTTCTGCATTGTAATGCCACGATGTATCTATTATTAGGTCAGGAATGGTATCGCCATCAATATCACCTGCAAACATAATGTAGATCGTGGCATTCCTTATTTCACGCGCTACTTCTTCTCCATAAAATTGTCCGGTGGTTAACAACGTGGCAGGGTAATGAGTACTATCATCATCACCATAAGGAAAGTTTTTGAAATTGGGATCTATCACAGGTTCTTCTTCAACCGCAACAGCAGCCGTATCCATTGCTTTAATTACGGCAGCAGTTGCCACATCTGGGGGAGGCGCTTCAGTCCTGGCCTTATTGGACTGACACGCATAAAACACGCCAACAAACATAGGGAATGCGAGTACACGCATTACACTTTTATGCATATTTAGGGGTTAGTTGCGCCCCAAAGATAAAAATTATTGGTTTAACGCATATACCGTTTCCCATACTTCCCTTATTACGGGAATGCCCGATTGCAAATTGCGTTGCCGGGTTTGCAGTACCCGCTCGCCGGGAAAGGTAATGGCTTTGTTATTTTCGGGTGTTGATTGGTGATAATCTGTAATAATATTTTTTACGAGCTGCGCTATAGCGGCATGGTTGCCCAATTTATTGGTATCGATGGCTATGAACACCTGGGAAACGGCCATTTCTGTTTTTTGCTGAGAGATCCCCTGTACCGATAACCCGCCCGACAATACCGCCGCTAACACATCCAACAGCAGTGACAACCCCGCTCCTTTCCAGTAACCAATGGGCAATGGCCGGCGCGAAGCGCGAATGGCGCCCGGGTTGGTAGTGAGTTGTCCATTGGCATCAAAACCACCGTATACGGGTAGCTGTTCTTTTTTCATATCGGCCAGCTCCAACGCCCCAAACGAATATTGCGACATAGCCATATCCAGTACAATGGCTTCCTGTTCGTAAGGCAATGCCATTACCAGCGGATTATTGCCCAGCTTGTTGTCAACCGCGCCCCAGGTGGGCATCAGGGCGGTGGTGTTCGTCCAACCGATAAATATAAAACCGGCTTTGGCCGCCTGCCAGCCATACGTACCACCCCGCATCCAGTGATTGGTATTGGCCAGGGCTACACAGCCAATGCCATGCTGTTGTGCCAGCTGCATAACGCTGTTGGTGGCATGCATGGCATTTAACGGACCGGGCCCCAGGTTACCATCCCATTGCTGCACCCCACCAAACTGGTGTTTCAGGGTTGGTTCAGCCTGTATATCTATATATCCCTTCTGAATGTATTCTACAAAGCGCGGAAAACGATTTACACCATGGGTGTATACGCCGTCAATGCTGTTGTTAGTGAATATTTCTGAGCATTGCCGGGCCTTTTCGGGTGTAAGTCCCTGCTTCAATAATATAGTAGTAAACAGTTGCAGCATGTCTGCTGCGGGGATAGTGATGGTTGGGTTGGTCATAACTTAAAGGTAAGGAAATACCCTTCAACCCAATAAATAGAAGCAACTACCGGTAATTAGATGCTTGTTTGTGGCCGTTTGCTTTTTCATCAAATTTTAATAACTTTATAAAAGCGCATATACGTTCAACCGCTATAAACTTCATCCTTTACTACTCCGATTAATAGCAACTTTACGCAACCGGTATTTTATGAAGATGAATAACATTTCCCCCGAAAGCCTTCAATTATTGGTATTAACCGTGCAGGAGTTATCGCTTGCCCGCGACCTGGATACCGTAATGCAAATTGTGCGTACCACCGCACGAAAACTCACCGGCGCCGATGGCGCCACGTTTGTTTTAAAGGAAGGTGATAAATGTTTTTATGCCGATGAGGATGCCATTTCGCCGCTGTGGAAAGGAAGCCGGTTTCCCATAAATACCTGTATCAGCGGTTGGGCTATGCTGAACCGCAAACCTGCGGTTGTGGAAGATATTTATACCGATAGCCGCATTCCTGCCGATGCCTATCGCCCCACGTTTGTAAAAAGCCTCGCCATGGTGCCTATAAGAACCATTGATCCCATTGGCGCCATTGGTAATTACTGGGCTACCCAACGGCAACCTACTGCAGAAGAAGTATGGTTATTACAATCTCTGGCCGATGTAACCGCCGTTACCATTGAAAATGTATATGTTTATGCTGAGCTGGAACAACGGGTAAAAGATCGCACCCAACAACTGGAAGCTATCAATAAAGACCTGGAAGCGTTCTCTTACACCGTTTCTCATGACCTTAGAGCCCCACTCAGAACCATTACTAACTTCTCTGACATACTGCTGGAAAAGCATAGCCATGATCTGTCGGATGAAGGCAAGCGCATCGCCAGTAAGATCATCGATGGCGGTAAAAAAATGTCGAAGCTCATAGATCATCTGCTGGTGTTTTTCAAGAATGGGAAAAAAGAAGTACGCAAGCTGAAGGTATCTATGCAAACATTGGTTGATGAAATAACACACGATATAAAAGAACAGGAAACCAGCCGGGATATTAATTTCCTGGTGCATGAACTACCTCCGGCTATGGCCGATGCTACGCTTATTAATGAGGTATGGTTGAACCTGCTTTCCAATGCGGTTAAATATACTACAGGCAAACAAAAAGCATTGATAGAAATAGGCGCGCAGAAAAGCGAACAGGAATTGATCTATTATGTAAAAGATAATGGCGCCGGGTTTGATATGGAATACGCTGGTAAATTATTTGGCGTATTTCAACGGTTGCACTCGGCCCAGGAATTTGAAGGCACCGGGGTTGGCCTGGCCAGTGTGCAACGCATTGTAAACCGGCATGGCGGCAAGGTATGGGCCGAGGGGAAGGTAAATGAAGGGGCTACGTTTTATTTTTCGTTGCCGTGTTCGGTGCAGTAATTCAACTCACTAATACTAATAAAAAACGCCCCCGACGTGTCGGGGGCGCTGTATTTTATCTGGAGATGTTTAATTCCCTTTCTTAACAATAAACTTATACTTACCCGATCCTAACTTAAAGATCTGGCGGCCTTTTTCATAACCCAATACTTTTATCTCCTTGTGCAAATTCAGCGGCGAATTACTTTCCATGATATTTGCATTAGGCGGTGTGGGCAGGTAAACAGTAGCGGTTGTATTCGGTGGCACCTGTATGGTAAATACATGGAACACATACTGGTGGTCCCACTCGGAATAAACTCTTCCGTAAGGTGAGTTGAACGATACACTGCCCTTTTCCAATCCCATGATGGGCTCCGGATTAATGATAATGTTCTTATAAGCTACTGAAGTATCTTCCTGGTGTATACCGCCTGCGCCATCAAAAAACCATTGCATCAGGTGACCTAACATCAGGTGGTTGTTCGATACTTCCGGCAGCGCTTTCCATGATTCGGTGAGTGAAGTAGCGCCCTTGGCCAGTTGATAACCATAACCAGGCACTTTACTATCGCTGTTCATATCATACACCATTTGGGCTGAACCATTTTTGGTTAACGCATCAACCAAAAAGTGATAACCAATATCACCGGCAGTCAACGCGCTTTCGTTGGTAATGATATCTGTTTTCAGTTGATCCAGTACGGCTGCTTTGTTAGCGTCTTCAACCAGTCCAACCGCTAAAGGCATAGCCATAGCTGTTTGGCTGCCGGTTGAATACTTGTGAGCTGCTGCATCATAAAACTTAGCATTGAAGGCCTTTTTTACTTCTGCAGCGAGTGAAGCATATTGAGAAGCATCGGCCGATTTACCCATCAGCTTCGCCATTTTACTCAACAGATCAATATCGTAATAGTAGATGGCTGTTGCAGTGAGTTCTTTGGGTGTTAACTGGGCCAGGCCGGGGAATTTGGGTCCCAGGTCGTACCAGTCGCCCAGGCCATGCGACAGAATGTTAGCACTGGCTTTTGATTTCAGATAAGCCACATATTTGGTCATCATAGGCCATGCTTCCTGCATCACGGTTTTATCGCCATACCATTGGTAGATCAGGTAAGGTAATATTACAGAAGCACTACCCCACTCTGGTGAATCGCGGAAACCACCATCAAACAGCACATACTCAGGCGCGATATCAGGTACCAGGCCATCAGTGGTTTGATCGGCCATCATATCGGCTATGATCTTTTTGTATAAGCTGTAAATATCATAGTTGAAGTGGATTGATTCGCCCATGAGATAGGATTGTTCTAACCAACCCAGTTTTTCGCGGTGCGGACAATCACTCAGCACGCTTTGCATGTTGCTCTTAATAGCCCAGTCAATCAAGGAATAGGTTTCATTAAACAGGTCGTCGCGGCTGTCGAACTTACCAATTTGCGCCACTGAGTTGCGGGTATGCAGCATTTTGATATCGGTAATAACTGCAGTGAGCTTTTTGCTTTTTATGCTATCTGGCGCTGCGTATGAAACTTCTGCATAACGGAAACCGTAGAAAGAAAAGCGGGGCGTCCATTCTTCATCACCGGTACCTTTACAGGTATAGCTATAGCAATAAGGTTTACCACTGTTCTTTTGATTAACGCGTTTTTCTTCATCCAGCAATTCCGCAGGGAATATGCGAACCACCTGTCCTTTTTGCCCACGTACTGTTATTTTAACAACACCGCTGGCGTTCTGGCCAAAGTCAAACAGTACGGTAGTATCGCTGTTCTTTACACAGGTTTGCGGTGCAAAGGTAGCCATCACTTTTACAGGTGTACCGGTTTCAGCAACCAGTTTACCGGCTGGCGCTTTTACGCCAACAGCTGCTTTCCACGCGCCGTCGTTAAAGGTAGCTTTGTCCCAGCCATCCTGTTCCAGTGTTGCGTTGTATTCTTCACAGGCATAAATGCTGTAGAAAGTAA
>CBIMFG010000151.1:0-7590 GCA_966243125.1 uncultured Niastella sp. | reverse complement strand
AACAGCTAAAAACCTGTTCACCGATGATTGGGCTACCAGCAGTCTTCCGGCGCGGCTTATTCAGAAAGTAAAAGAATCCATTATTGCGGTAAAACTGGAACGTAATTTTTCCAAAGAAGAAATTATCACCCTTTATTTAAATACAGTTGCGTTTAGCGACAACGTATATGGCATCAGAAATGCCTCCAGTACCTTTTTTCAGAAAGAACCTTCCGAGTTAAGCACTTCAGAGGCAGCTGTACTGGTGGGCATGGTAAATGGACCCCAGTTGTATAACCCACGCAGGTTTCCTGAAAGAGCAAAATACAGAAGAAATTTGGTGCTGCACCAAATGGTTAGAAGTGGTTTTCTTACCGAACCACAGGCCAGTGCCCTGGATAAGGAACCGATAAAACTGAATTATAGAAAGCTGAATGAAAATACAGGCTTAGCGCCTTACTTCCGCGCGGTATTGGGTGAGGAATTAAAAAGATGGTGCAAAGACCATGAAAACCCTGCTACCGGCAAGCCTTATAATATTTATAAAGATGGGTTGCGCATTTATACCACCATCAACCCAACTTTACAAATGTACGCTGAGCAAGCGGTTGCCCGTCATATACCCACCATGCAAAAAATACTGAACGCGCAAAAGAACATCAAGAACGGTTCAGTATGGAAAGAACATGAGAATGTGCTGGAAGCGGCTATGAAACAAAGCGATCGCTGGAAGAACATGAAGAAGGAAGGCAAGAGCGATGATGACATTCGCAAAAGTTTCAAGGAGAAAACCAAAATGACGGTTTTTGCGTGGAACGATAAACACGAGATTGATACCCTGATGACACCGTACGACAGTATTAAATACTGCCGTCAAATGTTACAGGCCGGTTTTCTGGCTATGGACCCACAAACCGGCGCTATTAAAGCCTGGGTAGGCGGCGTTGATTTTAAAACTTTCAAATTCGATCACGCTAATATTGGTACCAAACGCCAGGTAGGTAGTACTATTAAACCGCTGTTATACGGTTTGGCTATTAACGACGGTGGTTTTACCCCTGCCACACCGGTTGAGGATGTACAGCAAAACTTTGAAGGTTTTGGTCCGGTACCTGCTACCAACGCATCGTGTTCAAACCAAACCATGCCAATGGCCGAAGCGCTGGCGCAATCACGTAACTGTGCTACTGCCTACATCATGAAAAACATGGGTAACAAAGGCAACGACGCCGCCGTACGGTTTGTAAACTTCCTGAAAACCTGTGGCGTTACTACTAATATTGAACCGGTACCCGCTATTTGTTTGGGTAGCGGTGAAATTTCACTGTACGAAATGATACAGGCTTACAGCATGTTCCCCGCTGGTGGTTTTTCAGTAAAGCCTATGTACATTACCCGTATTGAAGATAAAAATGGCAATCCATTACAGGTATTTACTTCAGAACGTAAAGAAGTGATCAGCGCCTCCACTGCATACAATGTAATTACTATGATGCAGGGCGTTATTAACCACGGTACCGGTAAACGTACTGCCAGCTATGGTATTAATATCGCCAACGTAGCCGGTAAAACCGGTACCACCAACGATAACAGTGACGCCTGGTTTATGGGTTATACGCCGCAATTGTTGTGTGGTGTTTGGACGGGTTGCGACGACCGCTTTATCCGTTTCAGCAGCACGGCAGTTGGTCAGGGTTCTTCAGTGGCCTTACCCGTTTGGGCCTATTTTTATTCAAACTGTTTAAAAGATAAAAGCACCGGCCTTGATGCCAGACACCTTTTTGTGAAACCGCAGGGAATGGTGGTGGACACAGTTGCAGACTGGTCTAAAAAGCCTGTGGGTGATGGCGAAGGCGGTAGCCCAGTGTCGGTAGACAGCGCCGCAAATAGTGGATATTAACCTTTAAAATATTAAGTTATTAAGGGCTGACTAAAAATTTTTAGTCGGCCCTTTTTCTTTTATATTGCCGTATGCGCCATTTATTATTATCAGTCACATTAGTGTTATCAATTACTGGTTTTGCACAATCCAAATCGTTGTATGATCCCGCAGAAACATTTGCGCCGGGGTTTTATACCAATAAAAGCAGCACCATGCGATCGGCAAATGGCGCTCCCAGCCATGCCTACTGGCAAAACCGCGCTGATTATAACTTGCAGGCCACCATTGATACAACGAATCAACAGTTAACGGGCTATGCAATTATTCGCTATACTAATAACAGCCCTGATAGCTTATTATCTTTATGGTTGCAGCTTGACCAAAACACTTATCAAAAAGGCGCACGCAGCAATTATTTAACCGACCAACAACCTAAGGAATTTACCGCCGGTTATACAATCGACGATGTACAAACTCAGCAGGATGCCAAAACCACTACTGCCAATTATATTATTACCGATACGCGCATGCAGATCAGGTTGGGTAAAGCCCTGCCTGCTAAAACCGGCGCCATCACCATTCGCATAAAATATCATTACACTATTCCGGGCGCATTTGGCGGCCGCACTGATTTTGTTAAAACGAAAAACGGCACCATTTACGAAATTGCCCAATGGTACCCGCGTATGTGCGTTTACGATGATCTTATTGGCTGGAACACCCTGCCCTTCCTCGGCAGCGGTGAATTTTATTGCGAGTATGGCAATTTTGATTACAGCGTAACTGTTCCCTGGAACATAATAGTGGCTGGCGCCGGTGAACTACAAAACCCAACGGAAGTACTTACACCAAAACAAATAGAGCGGCTGGCAACTGCCCGCACCAGTGATAAAACTGTTATCATCAGGTCGGCAGCAGAAATTACTGATCCGCACAGCCGGCCCGTACAAAAAGGCAATCTCACCTGGCGTTTTAAAATGAACAATACGCGCGATGTAGCTTTTGGCGCTTCTGCCGCTTTTATGTGGGATGCCGCTAAAGTTAATTTGCCCAATGGCAAAAAATGTATGGCCATGTCGGTATACCCTGTTGAAAGCGAAGGCAACGATGCCTGGGGCCGCTCAACCGAATACCTGAAAGCATCCATTGAACACTTCTCTGAAACCTGGTTTGTGTATCCCTACCCTTCCGCTATTAATGAGGCTGGTATTGCTGCCGGTATGGAGTATCCGGGTATTTTGTTCGATGGCATTAATGATAAAGGCAAAGAATTATACTGGGTTACTGCCCATGAAATAGGCCACAACTGGTTCCCTATGATCGTTGGCTCCAACGAGCGCACTAATGCCTGGATGGATGAAGGCTTTAATACATTTATTGATGTGTATGCATCAGATGCTTTTAATAAGGGAGAGTACGCACCCAAGCGCGACAGTGAGTATGCACCTGGTGGCGGCAACCCCGCCGATGAAATATTGCCTTATTTAAACGATCCCAAAGCACCTTCTATGATGATGGCTGCTGATGCTATTCCCGAAACCTATCGCCATCCCATTTCTTATTTTAAACCTGCTTTTGGTTTGTACCTGTTGCGGGAATATATTCTGGGAAAAGACAGGTTTGACTATGCTTTTAAACGGTATATCCACAACTGGGCATTTAAACATCCTTCGCCCGAGGACTTTTTCCACACTATGGATAATGAAAGTGGAGAAGACCTTACCTGGTTCTGGCGCGAATGGTTTATTAACAACTGGTCGCTCGATCAGGCAGTACAGCAGGTAACCGTAGCCGATAATACCGCCAAAATCACCATTGCCAATCTTAATAAAATGGTTATGCCGGTAGTTATTCACATAGCTTTCAACAATGGCACTACCCAACGCCTGCAATTGCCGGTTGAAACCTGGTTGCAGCACACTACTTATACACTATCAGTGCCGGTTACAACAGGAGTAAAATCAGTTACCATAGATCCGGATCATATGTTGCCCGATGCCAATCGTCAAAATAATGTGTGGATAACTCAATAAATTACCTTTGTATAAACACCAATAGCATGATGACCCTGACGGAGAAAATATTATTCCTGGGCTTTGGTTTTCTGGTCATCATTTTTATTTCAGTTAATTACCTGAATAAAACCGACGCCCTGAAGATGAAGAAAGATAAATACGAAGCGGCCCTGGCGGGTAACGATAGGGCTGCTGCTATTGCCGCTGGTGAAGTTTATTACCGCGCGTTGCGTGGCGGTGAATTGACGATTGAGGACGAGCGGGCGATATTGAGGGATGTGGCACATTTACCTGAACTTGATATTACTGAAGAAAATAACCAATCCTAATTTGAAAATGTTACCTGTTGCCGGTTACCAGTTCCCCGTTTTCACGCCATCCCGGTAACCAGTAACCGGTAACTGGGAAACCGGCAACTGACACTAAAGAATGGGCCGTTTATAAGTTAAAAAAGAAATAGGGTACGGATGTTTGTAATTTGCCCTTCGGTAATTAAGGACCCATCCTTAGCTTGCTTTGCCTTTGTGTTCCCAAAATTCTTTAACAATCCTTCCGTTTGTCATTTGGCGGAGCCGCCGCGTAAAGCGTTCTCCCTTTATATGCCCGGTATTGTCCTTACGGCCAAGAACTAATACAATGGCATCACCTTCCTTATCGGTTTTAAATGCCAGATCGTAATGATTGCAATGCGTTTCAATAAAAGAAGATGGTTGGTACTTCTTGCGTAAAATTTTTAAAACAGGTTCTTCCAGCTCCATAGTTCTACATTTTTAACGTGAGCAAATATTGATTTTTCATTTTCATAGTTGGTGGGGCCTGCTTCATTACCATAATTTTGTAGTCTTACCTAATTGGCTCAGAATGTTCGGGGAAGAGTTGCTATTTGCTTTTAACCATGTAAGTTTTGCGTTGCTACGCCGAATAGTTCCAACAGTTATACAGACACGAAGCCTCATTCTTACTAAAAACGTTCAGCAATCGTCATTGAAAAATGGCTAAAATAATGATGCCATAACCATACACACATGAATGCGCATTGATTTTAATCGCATATATACTAAAGCGTGGCATATGTTATACATATCAGGGCGGACCTGAGAAGATAAGGTGGGTAGTTTTTTGGGCACACTTGCCCTTTTGCACATAAAACCTGGGGCACGGAAGAGTAATAGCTTTAAAAATTATAGCGGTATAAGTGTAACAGTAAATTTCAGGAGAGAACCCATCTGAAAGAGATGGTAAATGTCATACAGCCTTTTAAAGTTACAACTTTACAATTAAAAAAACACTTATCATTATTAAGTTTGGTCATAGCAGGCAACATTTTTTATTTAAACTCAATTGGGTAATTAATAAGGGTTTATTTACCAATATTATAATAAGCGAAATAGTCAATCGTTATTTTGACTTTTTTGGTGTACACACATTAAAAAATACGTACTTTAATAATTCATGGACTATCTGAAGAAGTATAAGAGCTTTTTGTACAGTTATTACCTTAGCTCAGGCGTACGTATTACAGTTGGGGTGGTTTTGCCCGCGCTTATTTTTAGTTATTTCGATATGCTGTCACAAGGGGTGGCCGTATCGTTGGGCGCCATGTGCGTAAGTGGTACCGATAACCCTGGTCCTATTCATCACCGGCGCAACGGCATGCTTATATGCCTGTTGTTTTTAGTAATTGTGGCCTCATTAACCAGTCTTACCGCCGCCTACCCGGTCTTACTGGGCATTCTCATAACAGTTTTCTGTTTTGTGCTGTCCATGATTGGGGTGTATGGCGCCCGCGCCATTGCCATTGGGGTTAATGCTTTGCTCATCATGGTTTTACAAATGTCGCACCCAAGCCAGGGACATGAAGTGATCATACAGGCTGGGTATATTTTATTAGGCGGCTTATGGTACACCGGTTTAAGTTTATTGCTTCACAAGTTTGCTCCCTATCGTTTAGCTCAGCAGGCATTGGGCGAATGTATGGCCGCAACTGCCAATTATATTCGCATTCGCGCCCATTTTTATGATGACAATGCCGATTTTGATAAGATCTACCGCCAAATGATAGAGCAACAGGCCATTGTGCATACCGAACAGGAATTGGTGCGCGAGCTGTTTTATAAAAGTCGTGACATAGTTAAAGAAACAACCAATACCGGCCGCACGCTGCTGATGCTTTTTAGAAGCCTGGTCGATCTGTTTGAGCAGATCATGACCTCCTATCACGATGATTACAAAGACCTGCACGCCGCTTTTGATGGAACCGAGTTGATGAGCCGCTATCGACAGCTGATCATGCAACTGGCCGCCGAACTCGACGACATCAGCATAGCCGTAAAAAGTGGCCGCCGGTCGCGCGAAACCAGCGCCCTGGCCGATGCCATTAAAGAAACCCGCCGCTATTACATTGAGCTGCGGAACACAAAAAGAACCCCCGAAACACTGGAGTACTATATTACCATGCGGAACATCCTGAGCAATATCGAAGACATTGCCGACCGCATGCATACCCTGCATTTATATACAACCTATCAACAGAAAGTTACCAATGTTAATACGCCCGATGATTATGAGAAATTCGTAAACCGGCAGGACTTCAGCTTTAAAACACTGATCGATAACCTCAGCATGCAATCGAACTATTTCAGGCATGCACTGCGGGTAAGCTTGGCCACGCTGGCTGGTTATATTGCTTCCTTATTTTTGAATGTAGGTCACAGCTACTGGATCTTGCTTACCATTATTGTAATCTTGAAACCCCAATACAGTCTTACCAAAAAAAGGAATTTCGAAAGGCTGTTTGGTACTATTTTAGGCGCCATCATTGGTTTGGGCATTTTGTACTTCATAAAAGACAGAACTGTTTTGTTTGCCATCATGCTGGTATTAATGCTGGGCACCTATAGCCTCCTGCGTACCAATTATATGTTCGCAGTTATTTTTATGACGCCCTATGTGCTGCTTATCTTTCAGTTGTTGTACGACATTCCACTAAAAAATGTGCTTACAGATCGCCTTATAGATACCACCATTGGTTCGGTGATTGCCTTTATTGCCAATTTACTGATCATTCCGCTTTGGGAGCGCGCACAGATCAGTAGCCTGATTGCTACGGCTATTGAGAAGAATACCGCCTGGTTTAAAACGGCGGTTACCAATTTTATGGGCAAACCGGTTACACCCATTGAATACCGTATAAGCCGTAAAGAAGCATTTGTGGCGCTGGGTAACTTATCCGATGCTTTTACCCGGATGCTGGGCGACCCTAAATGGCAACAAAAAAACATTGATATTATTCACCAGTTTGTGGTGTACAACCACCTGCTTACCTCCCATATTGCCACCTTATCAAACTTTGGACAGCAGTTTGCCCTGGCCAACATAACCAAAGATTTTGCTGCGGTAACCAATTATATCGAGGCAGAGTTATGCGCTGCCACAGCCATTCTTAAAGGTGAAACCACCCAGGCCGAATCGGCTCGCGCGCCGCAATGGCAAATGATTGATAAACGGGTAACCAATTTAATGATGAGCCGCCATAAAGAATTGCATCAGGGTTTAACGGATACCGAAACACGTAAATTACTGGTTGAGGTAAAATCAGTTACTGATGAATTCAGGATCATTCATGATGTTACTACTGATATAAAGAAAGTAAGCTTGCAACTGGCAGTTGCAGGTTGATCAAAGGTTCCAACAAAGCAAAAGCCCCCTTTAGGG
>CBIMFG010000150.1:0-7630 GCA_966243125.1 uncultured Niastella sp. | reverse complement strand
ATAATTTGCTAATAAGATAATAAGCTTGCAAATTAGTTAATTGGTTGCCAGTGAAAGTATATTCTTTTGCAATTCTATATAACGTTTATAAAACCTTCGAAGGGGTTCGTATTGTGGGTCACGAAATGACATATCGGTTAGGCCATTGCCTACGGTAACATATTGTATCAGCATGTCGTGGTCGAAGAAGAACACTTCCCCATGCTTTATTTCATCTTCATAATAAGAGAGAAAATCTGTTTCATACAACTCCATACATATCAGCCGGTTCCTGTTCATGTAGTAAGTTTCGGTATACTCCAGTGAATCAATCCGGTAGCGAACCTCAAATACAATGATATTGTTGTTGTGAACGGTGTAATACCAGGTTTCTTTCAGCGGTTCATCTTTCCGCAGTATTTTATTGAGATAAAAGGTGCGTTGCGATTTAAGTGAGAGGCTGTCTGTTTCATGGATCACCTGATCGATATTTGTTCGCCAGTCATACCTGCTTTGTGTAAACGCAGTTGAAGAAATAGCCAGGGCAACAATGGTCATAAGCATTGTTACAGGCAGTCCGGTTGGTTGGTGCGGACGGCGGGAGGTTGCTATCGCTGCCGGAATTCTCATGTTTATTAAATTTAAGATTTTATCAGCGAATTATAAATACCAAACACCAAAAAAACTTACATGTGAATTAGTTTTCCAGGTAGGAAAGTAAAGCGGTAGCGGAGCTGGCACAAAAAGGAAAAGGGAGCAGTTCAGTAAACAAAGCAGCGATGCGTATTTATACATCAATAAGTGTACCTGATAATAGACTTTGTACTGTTTGCTTTGCTGTGATTTCTAAATTTCAACAAACGCGAGCTTATATCTTTTGTTCGCCGATTGGTTAATTTGAGCATCCTTGTTGTGGCAGAAAAATCAACAGTGCTTTTTGGTGCCTTACCGGTTTCTTTTTTATACGTGAAATTGACAATTAGGGCTGCCTGTTTATTCAAAATGATTGGTAAAAGCATAAGTGGAGCCTGGTTACCAGGGGGCTATAAAAATTGAACAATCGTTTGCGTGTGGTTTCTTTTTTGCACCGCTTTATTTTTACAGTTGGCCATCAGCCAACTTTATGAAACAACAAAAGAAAAACAACAGCCGTCGAAATTTTTTGCAATCGCTTAGCGCCATTGGGGGCGCCACGTTAACCGGAAGTTTATTACCAGCTGCATTGCATGCAGAGCCTTCGCAGCTGCGGCCTGCTAATGCTTTAGCCGGGCATGTATTTACCGCTGCCCCCTATTTGCAGTATGCTGCACCTGGCGCCATGGTAGTGATGTTTATAACCAATTTACCTGCCTATAGCTGGGTTGAGTATGGCGAAACAAATTCCCTTGGGCAAAAAGCGCACAGTGCTACCAATGGTTTGGTGGATGCCTATAACCGGGTTAACCGCATCAGGCTCAACAACCTTAAACCGGGAACAAAGTATTATTACCGCGTGGTGTCGAAAGAAATAACCGGGTTTGAACCGTACCAACTTACTTATGGCGCAACCCTCGAAAGCGACCTGTTTTCGTTTACTACTCCCGCGGCAAACGCAACCGGCATGCACTGTTTGATCATGAACGACATTCACGACAGGCCGCAGTCAATACCACACCTGATGCAATTGAATGGAACCGAACCCTATGATTTTGTATTCTTTAATGGCGATGTGTTTGATTATCAAACGAACGAACAACAAATAGTTGACCATCTGTTGCAACCCTGCATCAGCAGTTTTGCCAGTGAAAAGCCGTTTATATATGTGCGGGGCAATCATGAAACCCGTGGCAAGTTCAGTCGTGATCTGCATAATTACTTCTGCACCCCACAGGGGAATCAGTATTACACGTTTACCTGGGGACCAGTACATTTTACCGTGCTCGATACGGGGGAAGATAAAACAGATGATACGCCTGTATACGCAGGCATAGTTGATTTTGATGCCTATCGCCGGGAGCAGCAGCAATGGTTGGAAGAAGTAGTGCAAAGCCGGGCCTTTAAAAAAGCTACGTTTAAAGTGGTGCTCATGCACATACCACCTTTTTATTCCGGCGACTGGCATGGCCCCTTGCATTGCCGTGAGCTGTACAATGCCCTGTTTAATAAATATCGCATTGATATGTGCATTAGCGGCCATACGCATAAATACGGTGTACATCCGCCGGTAAAAGGGCAACACAATTATCCGGTTATTATTGGCGGCGGACCCAATGAAGGCACGCGCACCCTCATAAAATTACAGGCCGATGCCGGTAATTTACGGTTGACCATGCTGGATGATGGTGGCAAAGAGGTAGGGAATTATACCGTAGCGAAATAAACCGGTTAAAACTTAGGACATAACATTTTGTACTCACTGCTGTTATCGTGGTGTAAAAAGCCTATATAACAGATTGATAGTTCAAAGCCACCCCGGCCCATGCTGGCCGTCTTTAGCTGCGATACGTTTACGTCATAGCTCAGGGCGGTTGACAGGTTGCCCCATTCTATTTTAAAAACCGGCACCAATGCATCTTTCCAGCGAAGGAACAAACCGCCGCTTAATGTATAGGTAGGATTGTTGTCAAGGTCGGTTCCCAGTTTATAGGAATACAAAGCGCCGCCAATGGTTTCAGTATAGTTACCCTGTACGGAATGGTCGGCCTGCAGGGTGAGAGATGACATGTCATCCACACTCCACTTTACACCAATTGATGCAACATATTTGGGATTCAGTTCAATACTGTAATTGTGGTAGAACGAATTTTTTGGCCGGTTTAAATGATGATAAGCCGCGCCAATGAACATACTGTTTTGCTGATCGGGGCCAAAGGTGGTATTAAAGCTCATGCCTACACTGGCGTCCCAGGTACTGTAATTGGGTGATAACATATTTTCGCCCGAAGGTAAGGAGGCATCGTACCCCGCACCATTGTACTGGTTATCGGTAGTAACCTTGGTAAGGTCAATGCTTTTGCGAATCAATCCGCCCATAAACCCCAGCGACAGGTACATGGTTTTTTCATCGCTCAGCGATTTATGGTAGTTGAGGGCTGGCAGAATTTGCGTAGTGGTTAAGCCCACGGTGCCTGCCTTATCAAAAACGGCTTGTATGCCGGTTGTCATAAAATCATTGCCGGTACCCATGTGCATTTTATATTCCGCGTTCAGCGAACCGGTTCTATAAGCATTGGTAACGCTGTTCCATTGATCGCGGTACACGCCCTGAATGCGATAGTCCCCGGTGTAAATGCCGGCCAGCGAGGGATTGCGTAACAGCGGCGCTTCAAAAAATTGTGAAAAATGTATATCCTGCCCCTTTACAGTAAGCAGGGTAAATAGCAGTATAATGCCGGCAAGGGATCGTTTAATGCTTCGGCCGGTGATCATGGTTGGGTTATTTAATGTTAAATACTATAATTACCGCACCAATGCCACATTGCCTTTTACAGGAACGATGGCATTGTTTTCACACACAAATTCTATGATATAAACATATACATCGGCGCTGGCAGGCTTGCCTTTATAAGTGCCATCCCAGCCACCGGTGGGGGTACGGTCGTTAGCCATGAAATTCATTCTTTCAAACACCATTTCGCCCCAGCGGTTAAAGATGCGCATGCTGTTAACCCGCGCCAAACCAGTACCACGTGGCGCAAATATGTCGTTTACACCATCGTTATTGGGGGAGAAAGTATTAGGAACAAAATAGTTTAATCCGTTACACACTACAGTTACCGTAACAGCACCCTGGCTGGTACAACCGTACTGGTCTGCAACCTTTACCAAATACGTGGTAGTGGTTTTAGGGTCGGCAAAAGGAGTGGGGCAATCAGAACAGCTCAGGTTTTTTACCGGCGTCCAATTGTAGCTCACAACGTCGGGACTATAAGTAACCGGTAACGTTATGCCTGTTGATACGGGAATCACCGGATTGTTAACTATTGTAATTTCAGGTAGCGGCGGCACGTACAGTTCTTTGCTGGCGGTATCGCTGCAACCCAGCGAGTTGCTGGCTTGCAGTTTAACAACATAATTGCCACTGTTTTTGAAGCTGAGCGATACATCCTGTGTGGCAGGCATGTTGTTATTACCCAGGTCCCACTTCCAGGTGATGGCGGTATCAGGTACGGTGAGCATGCCCTGCAGGTTCATGGTGGTGTTCAAACAGGCAATACTGTCACCTGTAATATAGGGATCGGGTGTTCGCAACACCCGTATGGTATCTGTAATGGTTTTGCTGCATCCTTGTTGGGTAGTTACTGATTGAGAAACAGTGTACAACCCCGGTTGCCGGTATTGGTGACTTGGATCGGTATCTGTAGTATTGGTAGTGCCGTCGCCAAAATCCCAGGTTCTGCTTACTACGGGGTCGTTGCCGATTGTGTAATTGGTAAAGGCAACCATACCTGAATCACAGAACTTTTTCTTATCAATGCCAAAGAACGGATCGGCGCCGATTATTCTGATAGGTGAGCCGCCGCCCACACCGGCAATACAACCCTGGATATCGGTGTATTGAATGGCAGGATAATAAAAGGCCGGTGATTTATAAAAATGCTGATACGTGGTGTTCATCGTGGTATCAGAAGTACCATCACCAAAATCAAGCTTATACTTAATATCGGGTATGGCAACTAATGTGAAATCTACCAGCAGTTCATTACAGGCATCCAGCGGACTATAGTTAAAGGTGGTAACAGAACCAGGATTTAACACATGCACATTTTTGCTGGCAGAGTCTTTACAGCCACCATAACCATATACATAGAGTTTAGGCGTAAAGTCGCCATATGTATTGTAAAAATGGGTTGGGTTCAACAGGGTGGAGCTGGAACCATCACCGAAATCCCATTCCAGGGAATCATAATTTTGTGCCTGGGAAGTGAACTTGGTTTCAATAGGCGGACAAATAGTCAACGTATCCTGAATGTCAAATGCCGGAATTGGTTTTATTGTAGTGATATAGTTGTTGCGGGTAACTGAATCTTTACAACCGCCACGATCTGTGATAACCAGTTTAACATTGTAAGTAGCATTGTTACCGCCATAACTGTACACAGGTTCTTTAACTGTAGAGGAGCCACTGCCATTACCAAAATCCCATAAGTAGGTGAGCCCTTTACCAAAAGAGGAATCGGCAAAATGAACATTTGAACTGGGGCAAACCCTTGTAATATCAGAGTTGAACCAGGGTTGTGGTGTTGAAATAAAAATGGTGTCTGCCAGTGAGACCGTATCAAAGCAACCCATAGCGTCTTCCACTGTTAAAAATGGCCTGTATTCACCGGTATCAGTAAATTTATGCGAGATGGGAACACTGTTGAATGATTCTGTTTTACCATCTTTAAAATCAACTGTCCATTTTGTTAAGGCGCTGCCAGTTGCGCTTACGGTGGAGTGATCGTTAAAAGTTACAATTGCATCCTTGCAGCCACCGGGTGAAGCTTCAGTAAAACTGGCAGTGGGGCTCACTACGGTGAATGGAAAGTTGGCTTTGGTATCGGTACAACCGTTTATATCGGTAATAGTTAAACTAACTGTGTGTGGGCCATTGGTAGCAAGTTTAGCTACATAAGTGGCTCCGCCTGTAATGAAAGAGCCGTTATCGATAGACCATTGGTATTTGGCAATGTTTTTTGGATCGTTGGTTGAAGTAATAGTAAAATTAGCATTCTTACAAACGTTTGCATTGACAGTGAAGTCGGCTATTTCTTTAACCAGTTTAACCGTGTGGGTAATGGTACTTGTACACCCATCCTGGCTTACCGTAAGTGAAACCGGGTAGTCCTGGTTAAAGGCCGGGAACGTAGTTGTAGGGTTTGGTAACGGTGAATTACCCGGAGTGCCACCACTAAACGACCATGAGTAAGTTGCAGGTTTAGTTGGGTCAGGATTGATTGTGGAAGAATCTTTAAACGACACCAGCAAGCTGCCGCAGGTAAGTATAGGTCTGAACCTTGCAATTGGTGGTTTTATAATTACGGGTTTGCTAAAATCTGCAGACGGGCAACGATTGTTATAAGCAATTAAGGTAACTATAAAGGTGCCGGTATCGCTAAACAGGTGGGCAGGGTTCTGCTCTTTAGATGTAGTGCCATCGTCAAATTTCCATAACCAATCATCAATGTTTGGGGGCGATTGGGTTAAGTCTTTGAAATGTACAGAATCGGAGGCACAGATCGGAGACGCCGGCATGGTGAAATCTGCTGTTGGTGGCGTGCCCACTTTTACCGCATCTTTTTCTGATACCGTTTCAATACAACCTCCTATGGTTTTTACGGTTAGTTTAACCTCATAACTGCCGGTAACAGTATATTGATGAGTTGGCGGTGGGTCTGTTGCCTTTACAGTTTGCACAGTACCATCGCCAAAATCCCAGGTATAGGTATCAACTCCATCTACTGCCGTAACGCTGGCGCTTGGCGTATAATTGTAAGGCACACAGCCGCCGGCCAACAGATTGTTGATCTTTACTGTTGGCGCAACTATTTGTATAACTGCTGGCTTGGTGACCCTGCCTTCGCATCCATCTTTATCTGTAAATGTAAGTGTTACATCAAAATTACCTGCTGCATTATACTGGTGGTTGGCGGGCGAACCGGTTCCCGAACCTCCATCCCCAAAATCCCACTTCCAGTTTACAACGGGCGAAGCCGAAGTGCCCTGGAATGTTACATTCAACGGGGGTTGGCAGGCTATAGCATTAGCAACTGTAAAATCACCTGCAGGATTGCCTTTTACATGCACCAATTTAATAGCTGAATCCTTACACGAAGGATAGTTATTGTACAGTTTTATAGTATAATCGCCTGGTGTGCTATAAAATGTGTTGGCATTGGTATTGGTCGATTGATCACCATTACCCAGCTCCCACAATGTTTTTTGAGGAGTAACAGATGAGTTATTAACAAACGGTACGCTTACGTTCTGGCACACGGTGTCAGGCGCCTGAATGGAAGTGGTAGGCCCGGTTAGTACAACTGGTTTGGTGATAGTGCCCGAACAACCAAACTCACTGGTAGCAGTAAGAGTTACGTTGTAGGTGCCGGTAGTAGCATAGGTGGTGCCAGGTGCGCTTTGGATGCTGGTACCGCCATTGCCAAGGTTCCACTGAAAGGTCATATTACCCGGCCCGCTCGATTGATTGATAAAACTGATATTATACGGAGCCTGGCAGGAAACCGGCTTGTTGTTATCGAACTCCGCTTTAACCCCGGCAACAATGCGAATATAACGTCCAATAGCAGCAGTGTTTTTACAACCAGTACTACTTGTTACAGTGAGCGCAATGTTATAAAAACCGGTTTTAGAATAGGTATGAACCGGGTTTTGTGCAGTTGATGTAGAGCCATCTCCAAAATCCCATAACCACGATACAATACTGCCGGAAGCAGAAGTGCTGTTATCGTTAAACTGAATATTTACCGGTACACACCCTGTAGTAATATTGGTGGTAAAGCGGGCAACTGGGGAGGGGTAAACAGTAACATAATTGGTTTTGGTAATGCCGGTAGTACTGATAGCCGGCAGCATTATTGCCTGGTACGCGCCTTACATCACTCATGCCGGAAAAGCACATTACACATTGATACGGATCACCTGTGTGCTGCTGGTCTTTTCAGTACTTGTT
>CBIMFG010000149.1:0-7655 GCA_966243125.1 uncultured Niastella sp. | reverse complement strand
TAACTTGTACGAATCCACTGCAAAAACAGACCGCACCTACAAATCAGGCGCTTTACAGGAAAGCGCTAAATACATTTATAAATATGATGCAGCAGGCAACCTGGTAAGAAAGACAGAAAAAAGTACTTTAAAGAAAACAATATACGAGTGGTATGCCAATGGCCGGTTACAAAAAGTAGTGCGGGCCGATGGCAAAGAAGTCACTTTCACTTACGATGCATTTGGCAGGCGCATCTCCAAAAAATTCAACGGGGTAATTACCCGTTGGGTATGGGATGGAGAAAGGCCGCTTCATGAATGGAGTTATCCTGAAAAAGAAAAGCCACAACAGGTGGTGAATGAATGGGGCGAGATCAGTTATAATAAACCGGAGCCCAGCCCGGCCAATGCGCAAAACACCCTACACAACATAACCTGGATCTTTGAGCCTGATAGCCACCGGCTGGCAGCTAAAATAGAGAACGGGAAAGTGTTTAGTGTTATAACCGATCATTTGGGAACGCCGCAGTGGATGTACGACGCCAGCGGAAAAAAAGTGTGGGAAGGGGTGTTGGATATTTATGGAAGAATTCGATATTTACAAGGTACCAGTAGCGACCTGCCATTCCGATACCAGGGGCAGTATGAAGATGGGGAAACCGGTTTGTATTATAACCGGTTTAGGTATTATGATGCCGAGGCAGGACGATATATTAGCCAGGATCCGATTAGATTGCGGGGAGGTATGGCGTTGTATAGCTACGTACAGGATCCCAATACATGGGTAGATATTTTTGGATTGAATTGTGGCCAAGGAAAAAGATTACCTAACGATCCTCATGATGTCCCTAATTTATTTCCTGGTAAGACAATGCAAAAAACAGTTCAACCTGACGGAAAAATAATTCATCAATTTGAGCATAACGGTAAACAATTTAAGATAGAATTTCATCCTGAACATGGCGGGGCGGATCATTATCCCGGAGATCATTATCACGTAAAACAGTTATCATCTGCTCCACCACCAGGTAAAACAAAACCAATATGGTTCAGATTGGAAAATACAGATGCAATGTCGCCTACTACACCCGGAGGAGGAACATTTGCCCCTGGAGATCTTTTACCGCAAATACTTCAATAATTTAATTAATTGGTTATGAGTTATAGTGTTTACATAGGGTCCCCCAATGATATCGACAACAGTGTAGAAATGGGGGTGTTTTCAAAAGCCGAGCATGCCGAACTATTTTCAATTTTAAACAGCATAGATATAAAGTATAGCTGGCTTTCTGAGATGCAGGAGTACGAAGAGTTCGTGAATTTTACCAGTGCAGAAATAAAACAACTTTTGGATGAAATTAAGCAGATCAAAAAAAACCAGGCATTGGAGGAAAATGCACTTTTAAACTGCCTGATTACAGCCGGAGAAGAAGCAGTCTCAAAAGGATTTCAGGTAATGTGTGTTGGCGAAGATTGATAAAATAAAACTATAAGAGGAGGTGGCCATGTATAAAGTAACATTTTCTCTTGCCCGGATCGATGCAGAACTGTCTGAATTTGAACTAGGCAACATAGATATTCAAATAGACGGCCACGTAATAACATCAAAAGACAAAACGCCCCGCCAAAGCATGATGATCTTTATTGGCATTTCAGAGATGCTTGATGGGGTTAGGACCATGATAGAACAAAAACGAAAGGAATATTTATTTGTGGGACCAGACTCTTCATTTAAAGTTTTATTCAAACAAAATAAAACAGGCGTATCAATTGTAAACGAAGGCAATGAGTATAAAATAACCCTGCCTGAATTTGCAAAAGAGTTACAACGGGAGAGCAATAAATTTTTCAAAGAAGTTTCTTCACAAATAGATACAACAAAAGGGGCAATGTGGGATTTATCTGACAGCCTTAATAAGTTTAATACGTTTATGCAGCGATATTAAAGAAACACACCCTTTTACTATAATTGGCAGTTAACAATTGATTATTTCAATTTTCAACTGCCATTTTCTTTTAGCCCCGTTAGTTTTTTTTGCCTGGACATAATACGCTCAGTCCCTTTTATAATACTTACCTACTCCAAATCCCCCACTAAAACCAATGATAGCGCCAATAATATACTTCAAAAACTCTTCCTGCTTTGCCCAGATAAACAAACCACAAACAAGAAAAATTGCAACCAGTACGGTTACCAGTATTTTAAAATTATGGTTGCGTTCGTTGCTTCTTTCCTGACGGTCGCGCTGGTCACTTGCATCTGAAATTTTGAGTAATTCACTTATATGCTCAGAAGTGATCTTTTTTGCAAGCGGGTTTTGTGGCGGGAAAATTCCGGAAATGCGCGTAAATGATTGAATAAAATCTTTTTTATCCTTTAACGGAATCTCATTCAAAAACTCTTCAGGCATTACCGCTTCATTGTCTTTATTTTTTTCACTCCCTTTATCATGACCGTTGGCACTACCATTCTCATGCTGTTGGGGGTTTTGATTCTCAGACATGATGAGACACCCGGTTTAAAGTTGTTGTTAAATGGGTTTCAATTAAGCAGGAGATTTTATACTCAGCATATTTGGCGGCTAATGCCGAAAGACACAAATCGAGGATTTTTTTATTAACGGTGGGATTTTTAATTGATTTGGTTGCATTGAGGATTACCCGTAAATCTTCGAAGAATTCATTAGTTGCAACGGAAGGCGGGCAATCATTGGCAATATTGCTTGCCCGGTATTTACATATTGTTGTAGATGCCTGTGACATACATTGTATTTAAAGATGAAAACCTAACAGTTGCTACTAAACAGAAATGAACTTAAAACCAGAAGCTTTTGAGATGTATGACCACTAAATTACAAATTATTAGAATAGCAATAAATTGATTACAATCAACTTCTTAACGCTTCATCGTTGTCTCAGGCAGCACACGATACAACTATCCTATTGCGAATTACAATGACCGTATATACGCCACCATTTTTGCCTTTGTACGTTCATCAGGCAATGGCCCCTCGCCTGCTTTCATATTATCGGCTACATGTTTGGGATTGGAGGAGGCAGGGATCACACAGGTTACAGCCGGATGCGCAATGATATACTTTAAGAAAAAAGCGCCCCAGCTTTCAATATTGTAATCAGCAGCCCAATCGGGCAATGGATAATCTCCAAAACCAGTAAAGTAACGGCCAGCCCCAAAAGGCCTGTTGATCAACGTAGCCACTCCCAGCTCTGCGGCAACGGACAATAACCGGTCTTCGGCATCTTGTTCAAGAATGGAATAATTTAATTGTACAAAATCAATCGGCCCGGCGCGCATTACCTTTTCCAGTTCGCCATAGCTGGTATATGTATAATGTGTTATACCAATATACCTGATCTTGCCGGCAGCTTTCCATTCCCGTAATACCGGCAAATGTGTTTGCCAATCAAGCAAATTATGGATCTGCATCAGATCAATCACCTTTCGACCCATTAAATACATGGAATGGTCCATTTGCCGGATACCTTGTTGCAAACCTTTTGTCCAAACCTTGGTAGCATAAAACAACTCATTGGCATAAGGCGCCTTACTGGTAAGCGTACCTACCATTTTTTCGGCATGGCCATACATGGGCGAACTATCCAGCAGGCGGCCACCACCCTGGTAAAAAGTATTTAAGACAGCGGTTAATTGATCAATTGCCGCTGTATCATTTGTATCGAAGGTATTATAGGTACCCATGCCAATTACCGGAATGGATTCGCCGGAGGATGGGATCGTTCTGCTGATCATAGCCGATTATTTATACAGCCCAAGTTACAGCATTTTATTCCTCCTTTAACCACGCCACTTTCTGATGGCTTGTATGTGGCGCCGCTATGATGTTGCCATACAACTCCGGCCGCCGGGCTTTTTTATACCTGGTGCCACCCGCCTGCGCTAATTTTTGGGGTGTAAGCGTAGCCAGAGCAATGTCATTGCCTAATTCGCGGCACTCGGCAACCACATCTCCAAACGGATCAATGATCATAGAACAGCCATTCTTCAACTGATCATCATCCATGCCAATAGGGTTTGAAAAAACGACATAAACGCCATTGTCATAAGCACGTGCGGGCAGCCATTTCATTAACCAGCTGCGGCCTTTCAAACCGTCAAATTCTGCGCGCAGTGAAGTAGGATCTTCTTCCCGTTTATTCCACAATTCAGGATCAACAAAACCAGCGCCGGGCCGGGGTGATGGCGTGCACATAGTTACATGCGGCATAAAAATAATATCGGCGCCCAGTAAGGTAGTGGCGCGAACGTTTTCAATAATGTTATTATCATAACAGATCAGGATGCCGCATTTCCAACCCAACAGCTCAAACACCACATACTCATTGCCGGGCGCCAGGTGTGGATTGATGAACGGATGCAACTTGCGGTATTTGGCCACCAGTCCGTTTTTATCAACACATACATACGCTTTGTGTAAGGTTCCCGCTTCCGTTTTTTCAAACAAGCCGGCTAAAATTACAATATCCAGTTCGCTGGCTATTGCAATCAGCGCCTGTAGACTTTCCCCATCGGGAATCAGTTCTGCAACTGCAGTGAGTTGTTCTTTATTGAGATGGCGGGCAAAGGTGTAACCGGTAATGGAACATTCATGGAAGGCGATCACCTGGGCGCCCTGTGCTTTTGCCTGTGCAGCCAGCTGACGGATAACACTTAGGTTATACGCTTTATCATTGCTTCGATTTTCAAATTGGGCGGTAGCGATCTTTATTGGTGTCATAATACAAAAGTAGCAGGAGCTTACAGCTACAAATTGTACAATTCCGACATTCCTACAATTGCAGAAAATTCAGCGCCAGTGGATGCGCTTCGGTATGATATTGATGGGGAGTGATGCCGGTATATTTTTTAAACTCTTTTATAAAATGCGCCTGATCAAAATAACCGCTTTCATAGGCCACACCGGTTAACTGACGCGCCTGGGTTCGCTGCATTCTTTTTGCGCTGAGCGTTAGCCGAACAATGTCACTCAAACGCTTGGGCGTAATACCAATATGCAGTTTAAATTTTCGTTCCAGCGTTCGTTCATTCACAGCCAACTGTTGCAGCAATGATTCAATTGAGCCCAACCCATTCTGACTGTTTATATATTGAACGGCCTGAATAACCAGTGGATCTGGGTTGGGTTTATCATCTATCGTCTGTAGAAAAAAGTTATTTAACAACCGAACACGCGCCTGCACATCCGGTGCTTTTGCCAGATCATTTGTAATAGCATTGACCTGCTTACCTAACACAGCTGTTGCCGGGAACAAACCATTAAACCATTCAATGGCCGGCACCTTCCATAAATGATAGGCAGCATATGGTTGCAGCACGGCCACCAGCCAGTTAATATTACCAGTCAACGAAAGATCGTGGTATGTTTTTACCTGTCCGTACAACCAGCAGTCTGGTGCTTCCTGATCAAGATTAAAGACCAAACCGGTATTGCCATCTGCAAACAAACGGTATATGCCATTCACAGCTGATGCACCATCCAGCACCAGGTAATGCCTGATGAGATGCGCCAAATTGGGATGTGGTCTTATTTGCATTAGTTGATACTTTTCATTAACGCCAACACTTCATTTCCATATCTCTTTGTATACCCGTATCTCAGCGCCAGTTGGAAATTTAATGAGGCATTTTCTTTATCATTTTGTTCCAGGTAAATGATGCCTTTGTTTTTATAAGCATATGAATTGCCTCTGTCGAACTCCAGCGACTTATTGATACACTCAAGCGCCTCATCAATTTTACCCAGTTTATATTTTGCAAAACCAAGGTTATTCCAGGAATAGGCAAACTTGGGATCAACGCTTATTGCCTTTTCATAATACGGAACCGCTTCTGCATACCTTGCCTGACGTGACAGATTAAATCCTCTGTTATTTAGAAAAGTTGTTTGATCAGGGTCTTTAGCCAGTATGTTGTCAAGGATAGTAGCAGCTTCATCATACTGACCTAATTCATCGTAAAGATAGGACACGGTCAATTGAAAGTCGGCCGAATTTGCATACTCACCTGTTAATCCTTTTGCATAAGTAAGCGCGGCCTGAAAATCACGCTTATACATACAACTTAAAACCTGCAAATACTTACAATCAAAATTATCAGGTTCCAGGCTCAACGCCGCTTCACAAACCAGTAAACAAATGTCATATTGTTCATACAATGATAACTCATATGCCCGATCACAAAGTTGCTCTACATTCTTTTTCTTTGATTGCCCGCTCATAAAGAATTTCTTCCATCCGGGATAGGCTCCTAGCTGGGATACAGGAATTATCGGATAAGTTCTTTTAAGAGGCTTCCTGCCATACTGTTCTGCCACATCTTCAAATATCAAACCTGTTTTACAAGCGGCATCCGTCACTTCACATTTCATACAAAATAACGCCAACAAAAGATGTATGCTGTTTATTGCTTTATCACCGTTTGCAGCAACAAAATCATTGGCATTTTTAATAACGTGTTCAGTAAAAAGAGTTAATGGCAGTGAATCCTCCATGGTTTCGGTGCCCGTTGCAGGAAAATAATTTTGCAACCAGGACTTCCACTTTTCAACTTTAAATTCTTTACAATACGCCCGTGCTTCGCAATCAACACTTAGAATAGCTACAAACAGATGCTGATAGCTAATAAATCCATGGCGCGACTGAATAGACAATATCAGCGCTTCATTTATTACCAGGTTAAAATCTGGAGATATATTCATAAATTAAATATGCTACTCTGTAATTGAATTCAATGTATACTTTGCCAGTTCAATATTTCCTCTAGTGGCGTCTTTAGAAAAAATAAGCTCACCCAATAATTTTTTGGCTTCGTTCTGCATACCACCTTCATTAAAAAAAATTGCTTTATTGATCAGTAGGATGCCTTTTGTTTCCGCATCGGGTTTACTAGCCAATCCTTGTTCAAGAGCCTTTTCTTTTTCATCCTTACTGTTCGATAAAACAGCCACTTCCTTCCACGCCGGTGCAAACTCAGGAGCTGCCGCCAGGATTTCTTTTGCTATGGCCATCTTTTTTCGATCATCGCCTTCCCACTCAATGGTCATATATTTTGCATACAATCCTTTAGGGAATCGTCCTGCTTTTTCACCTTCCAGCGTATACAAAGCAGTTTTGGCAGTAAAAAACCCATCTGGCGCTAACTGATCAGTTTTTTGATAAAATTCCAATGCCTTGTCAAAGTCACCTTTCAACAAATAGGTAAATGCAAGGTCGTATGGCGGGTATGGCCAATCGGGTTGTAACTGAATGGCCTGTTGAAGTTTTATAATAGCAGAATCATATTTCCCGGCTTGTCCAAATTGCCTGGCTTCATTATGCAGGCTTTTGGCATCGGGATTAACGTTCTTATCATATGCTATTTCATAATTAACGACGCCACTGCTGTTTTTAAGATCAGCTTTTGAAAGCACATGTCCTGAACTGTCTTTAAAGATCAACGCATCTTGCTCTTGCGTCATATTGTTTGGTTTATTATTTGATTGGCAGGATGAAAATATTAAAATAGCTACAACAAAGGAACTTGTTACTGTTTTCATATCAGGGTTTTAATGCTACTCAAATATGCGCATTTGCCCCAATACATCAAAACGATTCCCAACTTATTGAGATTATTTTATAAATTTAATTGCACTGCTACC
>CBIMFG010000148.1:0-7668 GCA_966243125.1 uncultured Niastella sp. | reverse complement strand
AAGAAGAGTAGCTAGGGCGACTAGAAGGAGGTTTGTTTAGAAGGGATGGTTGACAAGTTAACACGTGAAAAGTTAACAAGGTCAAATGCAAGTAAAGGCTGGTGTAAAAAGGGGGTGGTTGATATAGTTGATAGCGTTGATAACGGAATACATAATACAAGGGGCCAAAGTTGTTTCAAACAGCTTTGGCCCTTTAATGTTTTGTATTCCTTGTCAACATGTAAACTTGTCAACATGTCAACTCTATAAACTCGCTACTTTTCGAAGACAACCGCATCCGGTTTCGCACCAAGCCTCTCAAGAATACCATTCACATCACTAATCATCTTATCAGGCCCACACACATAAAAATGTTTACTAAAATCGGTGACGTGCGAACGCAGATAAGCTTCGTCTATCTTGCCATTTTCATAACCGTCTTTTTGTTCGCGGCTAAGGATGTTAATGGCGTTCTTGCCCAGCATATTTTTGAATTCTTCTTCATAAATAACATCTGCTGAAGTTTTATTTGAAAAGAAGAGGGTATTGTCTGCAATTTGATTATCGCGGTGTAATTGTCTGAGGATGGCAATAAAAGGCGTAATGCCAGCGCCGCCGGCAATAAAATAACCAGGTCCTTTGTATTCTATAGCGCCCCATACATCGTGCAGGATCAATTCATCGCCGGGCACCAGTTGATGGATCTGGTTGGTTACACCATTGTGATTTTGATATCGTTTAATGGTTAATTCAAGTGTGGGTTCATTGGTAAGCGAAGTAAAAGTAAAAGGCCGCCGTTCCTCTTTCCATCCGGTTTTATTAATAGCTATTTCAGTAGCCTGCCCCGGTTTAAAAACATAACCTTCCGGTTTTTCAATGCGAAAACTTTTTACATCGTGTGTTACCTGTCTGATGGTCTTTATTTTAACAATATGCGATTCCATATGGCTTGTTTTGAATAAATATTAAAAGCAATCTACAGATTTAAGAAATATTGCCCAAATCATTCCCCAGTGCGAAGTTCATATTTTTCAATTGATTAGATTGTTTGTAAAGCGGATTACAGGCGGTGGTATTTCATTTGCAATACCTAACACATATTGTTAAATTAAACCAGCATTATGAAGAGAATTATTATTTCAGCTGTAATGTTATTGCTGATCAAAGTTGCAAGTGCGCAACACGTTGAGTATGGTATTAAAGGCGGTGTTAACTTTGCGAATATTAAAGACGATGCTGCCGACAGTAAAGCAGATGCAAAAACCGGATTCCATCTCGGCGGTCTTGCTCACATTCATCTCACCCGTTCATTTGCTGTTCAACCGGAAATTGTATACAGTACGCAAGGTGCTGAGTATAATGACGGCAAATTAAGGTTGAATTATATTAACGTTCCTGTATTGGCGCAGTATATGTTTGCCGATGGTTTTAGAATCCAAACCGGACCGCAGGTAGGTATTTTAACTACTTCTAATTTCAAGAGTAATCACACAGAAACAGATGTTGACAATTTCAGTAATGCCGATTTTGGATGGGTGTTTGGCGCCAGCTATGTTGGTCATAGTGGTTTAGGTGTTGATGCCCGCTATAACATGGGACTTACTGATGTTACCAAGAGCAATACGAATGACTTCAAGAACCGTGTATGGCAACTGGGGCTGTTCTATCAGTTCCACAAACATTAGGTGAGTGGTCAGTGGTCAGTAGTGAGTGAGGTTCGGATTGTTCAGAAGGCTGAATAATAGCGAACTCACTCACCACTCACAACTCACCACTCACAATTAAAATCCGTAGCGAATACCTATTTGTATTTGCCAGGGATTACCAGCTTTGGTAATGATGCCTGAATTGGTTTGAACTGCGTAATCATAATTTTTAGAAACATTATCAAAACCCGATGTTTGATAAAGCACTTGTTTACCCAGGGTTTTAGAGGCGCCCCAGCTTTTATTGATCAGGTTTTCTACGTTAAAGATGTCGCATGATAATTCAACGTATTGCTTTTTCCATACATTGACCTTTTGGCTGCGCGCACATCCCATACACCATTAAACTGGTTGATGCCGCCATTGCGCTCGGCTACCTGACCCATACTTTTTCTGATGTATTTTTTATAGCCCTCACTTACTTCTTGTTTATCAAGGATGGCTTGCAAACCGGCGCGGTATTTATCTGCTACTTTAGGATCGTTGATGTCATATACATAAGCGAGGTCGTTGGTGGCTACGAAATCGCCATTCACGTTTCCACTTTGCAATGAATAACGGGTACCGCCAATGCCTGAATAACGAACACCTACGCTCACGCCATAAAAGGTGGGCAATGTTCCATAAAATACCACTTTGTTTCTGAACTGACCATCGGAATAGGTCATTTGACTCAGGTTGCGTGGATCATCTTTTACCATCAGGGCCAGTGTAGCGCTGTTGGCCACGTCGCCATTATAGCTGGTGTTGTCTTTAGTATCGTTCCAGGTATAGCTGAAGGAGATCTCTCCGTCTTTAAAATAACGCCAGGTACCATCAATTACAAAAGCAAACTGATTTACTTTGCCTTCACTGTTCAATTCCAGTACACGGCCTACGTTCATGCTTTTACGGCTCTGCATCCAGTCGGTAACACCGGCAGCGGTAATGCTGGCAGCAGGCACATATACGCCGCGGTTACCTTCATTGCTCAAACGGAAGAAAGGTTCATCAACCATGTTGCGGTCAACATACATATAGTTGTTGCGGGCCAGGGTGGCATAGAAGGTTACACCCATTTTCAGGTTGTTGGTAATAAAGCGGCTGTACGACATGTTTGCTTTATACACTACCGGAATGCGCGCATCTTCGCCATTCATGTTAATGGTGGCCAGGCGCGGAACTCCCTGGTCGAACAATTCTTTACCAGGCGCACTGGCCGGATTGCTGCGATAGCCGGGGAAGTTGGGTGTAGGAATATTCTTTTGAATATCTACCGACAATACTTTGGTTCCATCAAACACCATGTTGTTGATCATGGCGTAGTTGTTAATGTCTGAACCAAAGATACCGGCGCCCAAACGCAGGTAATCGCGGTGTTTTTCATTGATGTCCCAGTTGAACTGAATGCGTGGTTGAAATTGCAGCGTATTCAGCGAACGGTTGGTAACAAGACCCAGTTCGTCGTAAGCCAGCTGGTAGAAGTTGGGTTTGTTGAAATATTTGGTATAGTCGGCGCGAATACCGGCTGTCATTTCAAGCCCGGCCATTAATTGGGTTTTTAACTGGGCGTACAAGCCGGCGTTCAGCAGATTCTGATCAACGCTTGGGTCATCGCTCAAGGCAACCTCACGGGCATAGCGGTAGGGGGTAAGGTTGTCGAAGTTGTTCAGTCCGTTGAAATAAAAGCGGCCGTTCATTTCACTGCCATACAGGGAGTTCATGTGCGTGTACTGAATGTCGGCGCCAAATGTATAGTTGAACTTGTTGGTATTATAATACAGGTTGTTCACCAACTGAAACACGTTGTTATAAAAGTGTTCGGGTGAATAACGTTGTCCGCCAAACTGGATGGTTGTACTTCCCTCGGGACTGGCAATCCGTTCAACAATACCTCTTGGAATATTTTGCTTTGGCAATTGGCTGCCGGGTGAGCTTTCTTCAAAAGTATACAGGTGTTGAAATTTCAACTCGTTGGTGAGCTTTGAATTTACCACGGTACGCAGGGTAGCCAGCAAGCTGTTGTTCCAGGCATGCGCATTGGCATATACTTCGTAAATGTTGTTGGTGGAGTTGTCGTCACGGGCCAGTGGCGCGCGGTCGTTTACATAGTTGTCTCTTATGGTAAGCAGGTTTTTAGCGTTCAGCTGCCAGTCAATACGAATGAAGGCGGCATCGGTATGTCTTTCCTTATCAAAAGAGCCCACCTGTGGGGTGTTGGCTACGCCATATTTATCGCGGGCAATCTGCAGATAACGGTTTACGGTATCAAGATTGGTCTTCAGGCGCGTTGCATCGGCTTGTGATTGAATATCGAGCAACTGTAAAGGACGGGCATCGTCCTGCCGGTCCCAGGCAATAAAGAAGTGGGCTTTGTTTTTAATGATGGGTCCGCCAATGGAGAAACCATATTGATTGGTGGAGAAATCATTCACGCGGCGTGCTTCCTTCATGTCGTATTTGCTCGATAACCAGTCGGCCCGTGAAAACAAAAAGGCACTGCCCGAAAGGGTATTGGTACCCGCTTTGGTAACGGTGCTGATGGTTCCGCCACCGCTACGGCCATACGTAACATCATATTGGTTGGTAACCACTTTAAATTCGCGGATTGCCTCCATTGACATGGCATAGGGGCCACCAATACGGCTATTGGTGCCACTGCTGGAAGTAGGGTTCTTGGCAGAAGTACCATCAATGGTAATGTTGGTTGAAGAACCCAACTGGCCGGCCAGATTGCTGCCACTGCTCAGCGGCGACAGATCGATCAATGACGTAAAATTGCGGCCGTTTACTGGTAACCGGGAAATGTCACGGGCTGTTACTGAAGTAGCTGCACCAAAGTTTTCTGATTTTTTCCGCTGACCGTTAGCTGTTACGGTCACTTCGTTCATGCTGGCTGCAGAAACCTGCATGGTTATGTTTACCCGCAACAGGTCGCCCTGGTTCAGGGAATAGTCGGTACGTTTTTGCTCGCCATAACCCACATAGGTAGCCTTAATGGTATAAGGGCCGCCCAACGGCAATTCCTTAAAAGTGTACTGACCTTTTTCATTGGTCAATGTTGCGGTAGTAAATCCGGTTGATTCATTGGTTAACACAATGCTGGCTCCGTCAACAGGCTTTTTGTTTTCATCGGTAATTATACCAATGATGGAGGCTTGTGTAGTTTGTGCAGATAATTGGTAGCCTGCTGCGCTTGCCAATAGCAAGATCAGCAGCAGAATGATCGGTTTCTTCATCTGATGGGTTACTTTTAAATATATATGAGAATAATAAATACCGGATAGGTGTACGGGCAGCAGGCAAAAATGCCTTATTGGGGCAGTGACGGTCAAAGCAATCGATTGGTACTACGGGTTAGTAGAATATAATTTTACAGTAACATATAACCGTATTTTCATGCGGCGAAAATAGCAAGTGGCAGTAGGAATGAACGCAGTAATAAATTTGGTAACGGTAACTTAATTATTGCAATCAATTATAATGTTAACAAATAAAATAAGAAAGGATAGGTGGTGTAATTGTAATGACAAGTAAATTTGCCGCATCAATGTACCCTTCTACTTCTTCTGCATTGAATACCCTTCTTAATTCATTTTGCCTACACTATTCCCATAACTGAGTAAGGTCAGTATTTACACCTGGCTTTATAGCCCCGCCCTAAACTGTTTTTATTGCTGCAGTTGCAAGCAGCAACCAAGCCCTTATTGCATTTACTTATATATTATTTGCTGTAACGCTGTTACGGCATGGGTGAGCTATTCCTTAACCTTTAAAATAAACAATATCAAATGAAAATGAAGTTTACTTTGGTTTTTGCCTGGTTGCTGGCAATAGCTGTTGCTGGCGTACAGCAGGCTACGGCCCAGCTTTCCCGGTTAACCACTAATGGTTCTAAAATTGTAAATGCCGCTGGTCAGGAGGTTATTCTCAAAGGTGTAGGCCTGGGTGGCTGGTTATTACAGGAAGGATATATGATAAACCCCAGTGGGGGAGGCACCCAATGGTCGTTTAAAAAGCGTTTATACGATCAGGGTATTTCTGATGCTGATGTGGAAGCATTTTATCAAAGCTGGCGCGATAACTTTATTACAAAAGCCGACATCGACTATATCGCATCGCTGGGTTTCAATTGCGTGCGACTCCCTATGCACTATGAATTATTTCTTACCAATGCACAACGTGCAGTACGTAACAGTGTAGCGCGTAATTCAGGTAATTATAATAATTACGTAAACAGCCTTACCAGCTGGTATAACGGCAATACGCTGTTTACTGACGCTAATCTGGAAGGTTTTCGTATTATTGATAATATCCTGAACTGGTGCGCAGCCAACAATATGTATGTGATCCTCGATTTGCATGCTGCTCCCGGTGCGCAGGGTTCTGATGCCAATATTTCTGATGCCCTGGTACAAAACGACCTGTGGAACAAAGCTATTTACAAGGATATTACTGTTCGCCTGTGGCAAAAGCTCAGCGCCCGTTATATCAACGACGACCGCGTAGCTTTTTACGACCTCATTAATGAGCCTAATAATGTGCCTGGTGGTAACCCGCCCATTCATGATCTGTTCGAAAGACTGATCAATGCAGTTAGAGCACAAGGCGATAACCATATGCTGATGGTTGAAGGTAATGGCTGGGGCAATAACTACGATTACATGGAGCCCTGGACATTCACGAATAGATCAAACCTCATTTACAATGCTCACCGCTACTGGCTGTCAAACTCTACTACCGACACTGATCCCAATCCCAGACAGATCAATCTGATCGCCAACATGGTTAACTGGCGTAACACATATAATGTTCCGGTATGGGTTGGTGAAACCGGCGAGAACAACAACGACTGGTTAAGAGAGAACATCGCTGCCATGAACTCAAAAGGTATTGGCTGGTGTCATTGGACGTACAAACGTTTTGATTGGGGAGAGAATGCTGCGCTGATGCACATTAATCCGCCTTTTCTTACCGATGGAGCCTGGACAATGTCCACCGTGCTTGAAAATATCAAATTTGCCAATTGTGTGAAAAATCCTGGGACCATAGCGGCAGTTGCGCCTGGTACCAGCACGCCAAACAATCCTACCGGCAATGCACCTATTGGACAAACCATCTGGCTGCAAAGTGCCTTTAACAATATGTTCGTAAGTTCTGAGAATGGAACACAGGCAATGAATTGTAACCGTCCGGCCCCACAAGGTTGGGAGCAAGTTTATGTAGGCGATGCTGGTGGTGGAAAAATCACCCTGCAAAGCATGGGTAAATATGTATCATCAGAAAATGGCGTTCAGTCAATGACCTGTAACCGTCCTGCTCCACAAGGTTGGGAACAGTTCGACTGGTTCGATAATGGCGATGGTACTATTTCGCTGCGTGGAAGCAACGGTATGTTTGTTTCTTCAGAGAACGGTACAAAGCCAATGAACTGTAACCGTGCTACCATCGATGGCTGGGAGAAATTCAGATACGGTACTGTATCAGGCGCCAGACTGACTACTGCAGGAACGCCGAATGTGATCACTGCTACAGCTGGTGCGGTTTATCCAAACCCTGTACACCGCGGTGCTTTATATACAATCAAAGTAAATAATTACAATGCTGGCGCGCCTGTGCATGTATCTGTAATGGATCTTTCTGGTAAAGCCATTGCAACCTACAATGCGGGTAAAGCAACAGTTACTATCCCTGCTGCTAAAACTCCCGGAGTATACCTGGTGAAGATCAGCAATGGTGGTAATAGTTATACGCAAAAACTGATCGTTCAATAATACAGGCAGCCCTCAAAGCAAATGCCCTCAAAGCAAGATCTATATGATAAAATTGGTGTGAGTTAGAGATCGTGTGTGCCCTTGTGTAATAGCTTTCCTGGAGTGCAGTTTCCGGGGAAGCTTTTTTGTTTTACCAAACCAATGGCTGGGGTTCGTTCTTCCAGAAAATTACCCTGAACTCTTCATAGTGGTTGCCATTGCCAATGGTGTGGTTGTCGCGCTGTCCTTCA
>CBIMFG010000147.1:0-7675 GCA_966243125.1 uncultured Niastella sp. | reverse complement strand
GTAGTAAGATTTTTTGCAAACAGGAATCCCGTAAAACAAAAAACTATATTCAGGATCAGGCTAACCACATTAAACCACATATCGGCCCGTTCCCTGTTCATAGCCACCAGTACATTTGCCTGTAACAAGGCCGTAGGAAAAATTAAAATGGTCAGAAACATTTCTTTGGTGTATACACCCGTACCATTATAGGTAGCGCCAAATGCCCAGGGAATTAACACATCGGCAAATGAATAAATAAAAGTGTATGTAAACAGGCCAAACAATAAGTAGTAGTTAAATACTTTCTTGTAATAATTTCCAAAGTCTTGTTTGGTGCCTGTTTTAAAATGCTGCACCAGCGCCGGAAAAACCGACATGGAAACTATCAGTGGCAGGATCTGCGCTATGGAAAATACCCGGAACGAGATCTCGAAATTGGCCACATCGGCCAGCGACAATGTTTTTGAAATAATGATGTTTGACATGCGCCAGTAAGCAATTGATACGCTGCCAATGATGATAAAGGGCCAGTTGGCAAATACGATCTTTTTTACTTCACTTCGCGCCAGCGGGTAACGGAATAACGACCGCAGGCTAATGGTCTTTGAGGAACCAAAGGCCAGGAAAAAGTTCAGCGTAATAAACCGCACCCCTATCAGTAACAGGCACAAGGTCATAATGGAAAACGGATAAAGAAACAGCAGGCAACCGAGGGCAAACCTGAGCACCGAATCAATGATGAGGATAATAAATGTTTTATTTTGGTTGAACTCGGCAATGTTCAACGATTTAATGGCATAAATGATATTGTCGAAAATAATGTTCACACCCAGCAAAACAATCAGGTATTGCAACGTGGGATCGCTGTATAGCAGAAATGCCACGCCTATGCTCAATACATAAAAGAATACACCGCTGTATAACTGTATTTTCACAAACCGGCTAACCAGTTCCTGCTTATCATTTATATCAACCAGCTCGCGGGTAAACCACTGCCCCAACCCCATGGTTGAAATGGCTGCCAGAAACTGATAAATAGTATTGGCTATTAAGAAAAAGGCAAATTCATTGGTAGTGTATTTACGCGCTATGATCACAAAAAACAGGCTGAGCAATACGCTTTGCAGGCCATTGGCCGCAATGCCCCAGAAACTGTTTTTTATTAATCGCGACTTAAACAGGCTGCCCGTAAGCTTCATCAGTTTCTTCATCAACAATTTTTGAACGATTAGATAAATAGATCAGGAATGAACACAGGCATATGAGCACAAACTGGTTCCTTCTGTCGGTTATTGAATACAGCGAAACAAACGAAACCAGCCAGCTTATTATAGGTGCTATAAATAACAGCACACGCGCGTCTGTTTGTTTTTTCACCCAGGCCCGCATGCCGCCTACCGCTGAGCCAATGATGAGGATGAAGACAATTAAAAAGGCCGGCGCGCCAAACTCAGTCAATATTTTTAAATACCCATTTTCAGGTTGGTCAAGAAAAATTATCTCATCTTCCAGCACCAGGTATTGGTCCTGCGCATACCGGGATACATAATCCTGATAGTTGCCAATACCAATGCCTAAAGCCGGATGTGATTTATAGATGCCATAAGCTTCCTTCCAAATACTTGCCCTGAAATCTAATGAGTTATTGATATCGTCGTCGCGGTTAAATACCACCAGTGAGTGGGAAAAAATAGCGATCAGGATGCCACCAGCCAAACAGCCCGCCACGATGTACTTTCTGTATTGCATACCGCCAAACAGCAGCAGGAACAAAACACCGGCACTCAGCCCCAGAAAGGCTGAGCGACCGCCGGTTAAGAACATAGCTACCGCCACCGATAAAAAAAGCAACAAATTTACCAATGCCGGCCGCTGTACATTCTTTTTGTTTATCAGGAACAAAAAGCTCAGCATGGCCAGGAACTGCCCATACTTTTGCGAATCGTGAAAATAACTGGGATATCGAATACCATTGCTGTCGTGGGTGTTCTGATTCAGTTCTGAATACAGCCTGAAGTTGAGCCCCACCACCAATTGCACCGCCAAAAACGCCATGGAAAGCAAACAGGCAAACTGTAACCCTTTTATCATTTTATTGATAAACTGGTTGTCCTGTATACATTCCACCATTAACAGGCGGGCGTAAATAAATACGGGAAATACCGACAAAAGCGCCAGCAACGAATTAGTGATGAACGATGAGGTAAGGCTGCCCAAAAGCAACAGAAAGATCAACGTACAAAAGCCACCAAAGTAAAACCTGTTCGGTTTATAGATGCTTAGAAAATCCTTGTACCGCCAAAACAGCATCACATAGGAAAATGCATCAAACAGGGTTAAACTCCCTAATTGGTAAGGCGTAACCTTGAAATCAATCAGCGGCAGCACGTACACCATATACAACAAATAGGTGCGCCGGGGCTGCTTGCTGAGCAGTACCAAAACTACAAAAACCAGGATGGCTGCGGCGGTTAAAACCACCATCAGAGATTTCATATCTTTTAGTTGGAATGATCTAACTGATCAAATGTTCAAATTGTACTTTACCTGCTTTCTCAAATTCCAGTACGTCATTGGCTACCATTTCTTTTACCAGCATCTGCAGGTCGTATTTAGGCTCCCAGCCCAATTTTGTTTTTGCTTTGGTAGCATCACCTATCAACAGTTCCACTTCTGTAGGCCTGAAATATTCAGGATCTACAGATACAACCTGCTTTCCAATTTCCAATTGATAACTGTCATTGGTACAGGCGGTCACTACTCCGCGCTCATTCACCCCTTCACCGGTAAATGCTATCATAATGCCCAGCTCGGCAAATGCCATGCTTACAAAATCCCGTACAGGCGTGGTAATACCGGTAGCAATTACAAAATCTTCGGGTTTGTCCTGTTGCAAAATGCGCCACATGGCTTCCACATAATCTTTTGCATGGCCCCAGTCGCGTTGTGCATTCAGGTTACCCAGGTACAGGCAATCCTGCAAACCCAGCGCAATGGCTGCTACCGCACGCGTTATTTTACGGGTTACAAAGGTTTCGCCGCGCAGGGGGCTTTCATGGTTGAATAAAATTCCATTGCAGGCGTACATCCCATAAGCTTCCCTGTAGTTAACAGTGATCCAATACGCATATAATTTAGCTACTGCATACGGACTGCGTGGATAGAAGGGCGTTGTTTCCTTTTGTGGCACTTCCTGTACCAGACCGTATAACTCGGAAGTAGAGGCCTGGTAAATGCGGGTCTTTTTTTCCAACCCCAGTATTCGCAGCGCTTCCAGTAACCGCAGGGTACCAATACCATCGGCATTGGCCGTATATTCAGGCGTGTCAAAGCTCACCTTTACATGGCTCATGGCCGCCAGGTTATATATTTCATCAGGTTGTGTTTCCTGAATAATACGAATCAGGTTGGTGCTATCGGTCATATCGCCATAATGCAGGCGAAAACGAACTTCTTTTTCATGTGGGTCCTGGTACAGGTGATCTATGCGATTGGTATTGATCAGCGATGAACGCCTTTTTATACCATGTACCATATATCCTTTCTCCAATAATAATTCCGCCAGGTACGCACCGTCCTGACCATTAACACCTGTGATGAGCGCTGTTTTCATGTTTTATTTTAGGTCTTATTTATTTAAAAAGTGCATTATAAAAATTGTTGGCATAAGAGGTAGTGATGGGTATCACCTCTACATTCTTCTTTTCCACTTCGGCAGTAAGGGCGTAACCGAGTGAAGGAAGCTGTACTTTTACCGTTTTGCTTCTTACTTCTATTACATCGCCTTCGCGCGCCATTAACGGACCACTGGCAATACGCACCCGGTCGTGCATGTTTACGTTTATTTTCTCCAGTTGTACATTATGGTATTCATCGAGGAATTGACGTACGGCATCTATTTCTTCGTCACGAATAACAGCAGGTTGCCCCAGCCAGTACACAAAATTCAGAATACCATCTGTTTGTTTTATGGCCAAATGTTCCTGCGGCGTGGTGTGCACAAAAACATAAGAAGTGAATAAGGGCTCCAGTACTAATTTCTTTCTATCAGCCCATTGACGAACTATTTTGTTCAAAGGACAATACGTTTCAATGTGCTTTTTTACCAACAGTTCAGCTACTTTCTTTTCCCAACGTGGCCGTGTATATACAGCATACCATTTCTTATTCGCTTCCATGTTCTATGATTTTGAGTTTTTGTTAAAAGCAGGCTCCGCCCAACTCAGTTACAGTACCTGCAACTGATAATTCATTTTCAATTTGTTACACTTAACGTTTCAGAGCGAAGGGTCGAACTTAGATCGGCTTAAAGGATTTCTTTTTGTTTCTCTTTTCTTTGTATACATATCCATCCCCATAACCATAACCATAGCCGTAATGGTGTTTACCAAAGCCGCGGGGACGGATGCCATTGAAGACAATGGCCATATTTTTCAGGATATTTACTTTGCTGTTCTTGTCTATTTGTTCAACCAGCACTTTTGGTGTATGCCGGTGTCTTACAATATATAAAGTAGCATCGCATAAAGGCGATATAATGTATGCATCTGTTACCGGAGCAACGGGCGCCGAATCAATGATGATGTAATCAAAGATGCCATCGAGGTAATTCAGCAGCTCAGGCAACCGGTTGTTCATTAATAATTCGGTTGGGTTGCCCGACAATGGGCCCGCAGGAATAAAGAATAAATTCTCGTTTAACTCCGTGCGTTTAATGATCTCTTCCGGCTCGCGGGTACCCAGTAAATAACTGGAGATACCTGAAGCTTCTCTATCAACGTTCATATGCTCGCTAATGGCAGGGCTGTGCAGGTCCATTTCCAACAACACCACTTTTTTACCGGTAAGCGCCATGCTTAACGCCAGGTTGGTGGCAATAAAGCTTTTTCCTTCACCCGAAATACCTGAAGTAATCAACACCTTCTTATGAGTGGTATTTACGCCCAGGTAATTGAGCGCCACCCGTAGTTTGCGGAACTGCTCGGCCACAAACGTGCGGTTGTTTGCGCCTATTACACTTGGTTCTTTTGTTTTACTCTTCGAAACTTCTGCAATGATGGGATGACTGGTTAACCGTTCAATATCGTGGCGATACATGATCTTGCGGTTGAACAATTCTTTCAGCGTTACCCATACCACAAAAAATGCCATAGCCACTATGATTGCAATGGCAAAAACGATCGGCATTTTGGGACTCACAGGCGCTACTGTTGAAGAAGCGCGGTCAACCACGCGGCTGTCAGATACATTGGCTGCATAAGAAAGCGCTGTTTCTTCTTTCTTTTGCAACAGGAAAGCATAAATGCTTTGCATGGTGTTTTGCTGACGGCTTATTTCTCTGAGGTCACGTTCCTTTTTAGGAATGGTTTGCAATACCGAAGTATAGGAATTGTTGGTGCTGGCCAGGTTGCTTTTGCTGGCCTGTAAATTGTGCCGCTGGTTTTGAATATTTTCCAGAATGCCGGGTTTTATGCGGTTGATCTGGTCAGCTACTGAGGTCAGCAATGGGTTGCCTTCACCAGTAGTTGATTTTTTCTTTTCATATTCCAGCTCCTTCTCGTATAATTTATCCAACAGGCTCGATAACACCGGGTCTGTTACGCCTAAAGTAGAAGGTGCAATGCTGCTGTTGTTATCTTTTTGTTTTACGTAATGCTCTACCTGGTCAAGCGCTGCCAGTTTCATATCAATCTCACTTAACTTCTGGTCGTTGGCGCTTACATTTTCCAGGAACAGTTTGCCCTGCTCGCTTACATCTACAGCCTGTTGTGATGATTTGTATCCTTCTATCTTCTTTTCAATGCCACTCAAATCGCGCGATACGTGGTTCAACCTGTCTTCCACAAACTTGAGCGTATTGGCCGCCAGCGTGTTTTTATCTTTCAACATGGCCACGTTGTACGCAGTAAGCAATGAGTTCAGGATGTCTTCACCACGTTCGGGCACTTCATCGCGAATAGTAAGGTTGAGTATAGAAGATAATTTACTGGCCGATGCGATCACCAACCGGTTTTGAATGTCGGCAATGGCTTTCTTAGGTTGCTGTAAGGCAAAATAGAATTGTCCGTTTGGTACATAAGTAGAGTCTGCTAACCGGGGGTTAGGAGAAAATTGCAAGGTACCATACGGTGTTTGTACCCATTCATTGATGGCATAGCCTTCAGCACCCAGGATCACTTTCTGTTGAGCCCGGTCGTATACAAAAGGTACCTTCTTTACTTCACGCAGGCTATCGGGGCTTTGTACCTTTACAATTACCGGTGAGGTAGTATAGGCAGGCAAACCGCCTGGTGAAACGCCGCGTTTTGAAAGACCAGCTACCCATTTGTTTGATTCCATCCAGGAATTCAATTTTCTTTCTTCAAATACAGGCGCGTACAGTTCTAAATTGTTTACTACTTCTTTTACCAGCGTGCGAGATGATAACACCTCTATCTCATTCTCCAGGATCTTTTTGGTGGAGATGAGGTTAAGGGATTCGAGGCCTTTGGAATCTTCCACGCCTTTCTTTTCATCCTTAATTAATAACCGTGCGGTGGATTCATACTTTGGAATAGCAAACCGCATGTACAGGCAAGCCCCGCCTACTGCCAGTAACAACAGAAATACAAACCAGGGCCAGTACGATACATAACGGTTCCACAATTGAGCAGCACTGGTTTCCTTGCTCTCTATCTCCAGTCCGTTCTTGTGTGTCACTTGCATAAAAAATATTTTTTATCTTGTTAAACGATCTACGACAATTACGCCCAACGATAAAGCACTTAATACAATAGGCAGCCAGGTATTTGTTCTGCTTGTGCTGGCTACTTTTGCTTTATTTGGTTCCACATACACCACATCGTTCGACTGTAAATAATAGTATGGTGAAGAAAATAACTCATTCGAATTAAGGTTTAACCGATGGGTAACTTTTTTACCATTCTCGTCCCGGATCACCAGCACATTATCGCGTTGCGCATAAATGGTTAAATCACCTGCCAGCCCCAGTGCTTCCAGCAATGTGATGCTTTCGCTGGGCACTGTTACTACGGTAGGATGCGCTACCTCGCCCAATACAGTTACTTTGAAATTGAGAAAGCGAACGGAAATAATAGGATCAACCAACAGTTTTTTATCAACCATCGATTTGGTGAGTTTATCTTTTAACTCATCTTTCGTCATGCCGGATGCTTTCACCGTTCCTAAAAACGGGAATTGAATATTGCCTTCTCCATCTACCAGATAACCATTTGCTGGTGTGGTAGTAGCTGTTGGCTGCATATTACTATTGTTAGTATTGTTCGCACCGCCAGGTTGGTTAAATACGGCAGATGCTTCGGGGTTCAAACTACTCACTGTAATATTTAACAGATCGTTGTTTTGTATAACCGGTTTTGGCATGGCAGGGGGCTGAAAAGAACCCGTTTGCTGACCAGAGAAGTATACAGCTTTCCTGGTGTTTGTGCAGGAGGTGATGCTAATCAGAAGCATTAACAAAAAGCCAAAGCCATGTATTGCACGCCATGTAAGTGACAGCGTTATGTTCCTATAACCCATATATGTTATTTAATATTGCTTGTAAAGCATTTCAGCTACAAGGGGAAAATCCCCCAACAATCAGGAGTCACTACGCCAAAGTCAGAAAGTTTGTATAACAATTTTAATGGTTCGGTAAGGTCGGGTATATCTATCAAAAAGCTTGCACATTACT